>JAFGRS010000361.1 GCA_016935045.1 Lentisphaeria bacterium
GGACCTATGGGACCTATGGGACCTATGGGACCTATGGGACCTATGGGACCTATGGGAGGTATTGCCCGCCCCTCGGCCCGGTGGCGCCTTCTACCCCGGCAGGACCCAGTAGGTCTTCGGCAGACTCCCGGTGTGCAGGTTGTAGAAGAGACCGATGATGATGGTCAGGAGGCTGGCAAGCACATCGCCGGCGATGAGCCCGAACATGAGCGGCTTGAGGCGCTGGTAGCTGTGACTGCCGCCGTAGCGCGTCACCATGGTCTTGAGGAAGCAGCCCCCGAGGAACGACCACGCCATCATGTAACCCGCGTACCCCGGCCAGGTCAGGAACATGACCGGATGCAGCGGCCAGCGCGCGAAACGCAGGCGCGCTCCCACGAAGAGAATCACCCCGGCCAGCGCAATGCAGAACGCCACGGTGCTCTGGGTGTGCGGTTTGGCTTCGAGAAACCGAGCCCAGCCGCGGATCTCCAGGGAGTGTTCGAGCTGGTCCTGCGCCAGCAGACGCTGGCGCGCCTTCACGGCGCCTTCGGGCGCCCACATGGGTACTCCCTTGGTGCCAAACCAATCCTCCCAGTTCACCCCCCGATCGTAGGCGAAATAGAGCGTCATCGGGACCGCCACCGCCAGCCCCAGAAACACCGCCAGCAGCGAAAGCGTGGCCGTGCGCCCCAGCCGCAGCCGGTTCTCGTCGAGGAGCTTCACGGTGTTGACCATGTAGGGCATGAACGTCTCCCGCGGATCGATGAGCAGCATGCAGGTCAGCACGAACATGATCATCAGAGCCTTGGGCCCCAGGGCCTGTTCGCCCAGGAAACCGAAGATGAACACGCAGGGGTACAGGTAGGGCGCGATGAAGAAAAGACCGGTCTCGGCGATGATGCGCCCCATGACCACGAAGATGATCAGCGTCAGCAGGGCGTACACGACCGCAAGCTGCCAGTCCAGACCGAGCAGCGCAAGGTCCAGGATGAAGACCGCAAAGGCCGCGACGAAAACCCGCATCCCCCACACACTGGAAGCCCCCACCCACTCCGAACAACGCATGCCCAGGGCCCGCCGCAACACGTTCCGGTAGAAATGCCGCCCCGTATACAGCATGGCACAGAAAAATCCGATGTAGCCGCCGAAAACCAGGCTCTGGTCGATCCGCGGCGTGAACCGCGTGCCCGCCCCCATCGGGATCCCGTAGCCCGCCAGAAGCCCCCCCACGTAGGTGAACACAAAGGGTCCCAACCCCACCGCCAGACTCACGTCGGATGCCAGAAAATAGGCAATGCCAACTGCGGCAAAATAAAAGCGTGGATTAATCAGTGACCAGCCGCCGCCGCGCATGAAGGTCGGGAACAGACGCGCCAGAGGCCAGAAGGGAAACACGCGCCGGATCTCGATGAGGGATTCGGGGTAATAGACGCAGAGGACGTTGTTGAGGTGCACCACAAGCACCAAGGTCATCCCGATCCAGAAACTGCGGCAGCGGAACACGGGACTGATGGCGCCGGATTCGGTGGGCAGCAGCGCCTGGGTGAACTGCACCAACGGATAGGGCAGGTGCTCGTGGTCGGACCACTGACGGTGAAACACGAGGGCAATGCCGGTGAGGGCAATCCAGAGAATGCCGAAGAGCGGCAGCCAGAAGGCCAACGTCTCGCGCCAGGCCGCCCAGGGCACATCCCGCACCCGGATGGGCTCACTGCCCAGACGGATCCCCTGCACGAAACCCACCACCGCCTCGCCGTCGTCGTGGGAACCGTCCGCCAGCATCCGCCGGGGAGCATACTCCAGCACCGTGCGGGTCGCCCCGTCCGCGTCCTTCCAGCTCCATCCGGTCTCGGTCTTGACGTAGTGATGCGGCAGCATGGCCTCCTTGGGCAGGATGCGCAGCATGCTCGAATAGGGCACGCAACAGGCCGGCAGAGAGAGGGCCACGACGACCGTAAGCTCCCGGGCGGAAAACGGCCGCAACACCCGCGCCAGGAACCGGAACCCACCGCCGCAGCCGCACAGCCATCGACCATGCACCCGACGCAGCAGGGGATTGACCAGGAAAAGGAACAGCAGCAGGCCGCCGTAGACGCTGGCCGGCATGTGGTTGCCGACAAACATCGTCTGGCGCAGCACACCATCGTTGAAGTAGGTGTAGCCGCAGATGAAGGCCGCGCCCAGAAGGCCCAGCACCACCGCCCGAACACTCATGCGAAACACCACTCCTGCCACCGTTGCACGATGAGTGCCGTACCATAGCCCCCGGGCAACCGGGTAACCAGCACAATGCCCGACCCGGCGCGGCCCTCCTGGGGACCGCCTCAAGGCGGGACTACAAACCCCGGAATGTGCTCGGGACCAGGTTCGTAGTACCGGCTTCAGCCGGAATCCCAGTACGGGGGGGGGGCGGATTGGACAAGCAAACTGCGGCGGGGGATAGTGCAGCCAGATCAGGAGCCGGTTGCACTCGTGATGTGCGCGCGGTCATACAGGTATCGTGTCAGATCCTGGGCGGTGTCCCGATGCCGTCTTCCGGGGGGCCGCTGCCGGGGTTGCCTCGGTCTGGCCATGGGGCTTCTGTGCATTGCGGCTCCGTGCCGACTGGAGGGAGCGATGGCAACCTACGAATACGCCGCCACGGAAACCCTCACTCCCGTGGAACTGAACCACGGCGACACCCTCCGCTTCACCCTCCGCAACGGGGAAGTGCGCACCTTGGTTCTGGAAGACACGGGCGCGGAGATCCTCGAACGGCCCCCGGGGCTTCCGGGGGTGGTCTACGGGTTCTCCTGCCGTCTGCTGGTGGACGGTCAGCCGCTGACCATGCGGCGTGACGTCTGCACCCAGGAGAGCTTCTACGAGCCCGTGGTCGTGAACGGATTGCGCCTCTGGTTCGACGCCGTGCTGGAGACCTTCCGGATCCTCCCGATGCGCTACCCGCACGAGGGGAATCGCCGCCAACGCCCCCACAAGGACGCCCGCTTCGCCGTGCAGGACGCAACCCTGCGCATCTGTCCCCAGACCATGCACGCCTGGTACCCCAACGACCAGGGCTGGATCTCCGTTGCGGCCTGCTACAACGGGGAGGACTGCTGGATGGGGCCGTACCTGGGCAAGGCGTGCCACGGCGGCATGGACATCAACCACCCCCGCGGCGAACCCCTGTGGGCGCCCATCGACTTCGACGACCACTGGCTGTTCGACAGCCTCGAAGCCGGAGACAACAACAACCGCTGGCGCGGACTCCGCCACTGGCCGAACGGTCACCTCTGGGCCTTGCAGACACACCACCTGATCCGCCTCCGCGTCCCCGAACACACCCCCCTACGGGCCGGAACCCTGTATGCGGATGCCGCCGGCGTCTACGTCGGCTCCCACGACCACACCCACTACGAGTTCAAGATCGTGACCAGGGACGCAAATCCCCCCCCCGATTTCGACAGCGGGCGCACCCTGGAGACCAGGATCCTCGACGAGGCGGCCGATCCCCGGCCGGAGCAACCGAGGGTGTTTCACCTGGATCCGTGGATCCTCTTCTGGCAGATCTTCGAGGACGCGCGGGATGCTTCCGGGGCGATCCGGGCTCGCATCGCTCCCCTGTCTCCGGCCCGCACGGGTGTTCCCGTCACCTTCGATGCCGCC
>JAFGRS010000045.1 GCA_016935045.1 Lentisphaeria bacterium
CAAGACCCTCATCCGGGCACGCCCGGGGGGTTCCCGGAATGCCGTGGCGCCCTGGCGGTCGGATCCGGGGGACCTCTACTTCCCGCACTGGCGGCGTCCCGACGGGCAGACGGGCTGGGCGCTCTGGAAGACCGAAGGCACCGAGTCCTGCATCCTCACCATCGATGGCACGGTGGCGGAGGCCTTTGACCACCTCGGCAGGCCCGTCGCCCTGCCCCTCCAGGGCAACACCGCGCGGGCGGAACTCGGCGAGGGGATCCTGTACCTCATCGGGCCGACCCGGGTCGCGGTGGCGCGCTGATCGGACGGATCGGGCAGATCGGACGGATCGGACGGATCGGACGGATCGGGCGGATCCCCCCCATGTTCCTCCGGAGAGGAAGGGAGAGCGCGATGGGCAGGCTGCGCCCCAGCGGAGGCTACCGGAAGACGGCGAGCTTCCAGGCTGCGACGCTCATCTACGACGGGACCTACTGGTTCTGCGAGAAGTTCCTTGACCCGCGGTCGCGCACGGTGGACCAGATGGTGCAGGCCGCGCGTTCGGGCCGGCAGAATATCGCCGAGGGGAGCCGGGCATCGGCGACCTCTTCCCAGACCGAGCTCCGGTTGCTCAACGTGGCGCGGTCGAGCCTGGAGGAACTCCTGCTCGACTTCGAGGATTTCCTGCGGCACAGGCACCTGCCCCAGTGGGATCCGGGCTCGGCGGAGGCCCTGGAGGTGCGCCGGGTGCCTTCACGCCTGCGGGAGAATCCGTCGGATCGGTCGGATCTGACAGATCTGACGGACCACGAGCGTTGGGCGTTCTACGCGCCATGGCTGGAGCATGGCGACCCGGCCGTGCGGGCGAATGCGCTGATTTGCCTGATCCATCAAGCCAACTACCTGCTTGACCAGCAGATCGAGGCGCTGGAGCGGCAGTTCGTCGAGGCGGGCGGCTACAGTGAGCAGCTTGCCGCCGCGCGACTGGCCGAACGCAGCCGCAGGCAGCGGGCCGATCCAGGGAATCCGACGGATCGGGCGGATCGGGCGGATCGGATTCCCCTTTGTCCGAAGTGCGGCAAGCCCATGGTCCCGCGCACCTCGAAGACCGGCCGCAGCCCCGGAAGACAGTTCTGGGGGTGTTCGGGGTATCCGGGGTGCACGGGCGCGGTCGAGGTGTGAGCCCGGGGAAGAAGCCATGAGGGGGAGCACTGCCTACGCGGCGCGCGCTTGGGGGCGGGGAGCTGTCAGAGAGGGTGGAGACGGGGGCCGGTTCCGGCGGGCCGTCTCCGCCTTGCCGTATCGCGGTCAGGAGGCCCTCGCGTCTGGCGTGTCGGGTGTTGGGGTGCTCCATTAGGGGATGTTGACGTGGTCTGTGAAGACCGCCGGCTCCAGGGAGATGACGGCGGATCATGGAGTTGGATGGTCGACTTTCGGGCCGAACCGGAGGTGTTCTGTGATGCATGCTTTTCCTCGTCTGCAGGCCGGGTTCCGGCCGATGGTTGTGGCGGGCTGCCTTTGGGTCAGCGCTCTCGGCGCGCAGGAGGTCCTGCGGCGCTGGGACTTCGGCGCTGGGATGGGGAACTGGTTCGCGGCCCATGGCTGTGCTCCCCTCGAAGTCCGTGACGGCAATCTGGTGGTACGGGTCACGGGATTCGATCCCTTCATCCACAGCAGCCGGACAGCCGACTTCCGCATCGAGGGACGCGCGGGGCAGTTCCTCCGGATGCGGGCCCGGTGCAATGTGGCGGGTCCGGCGGAGTTCTTCTGGGCCTCGACCACGGAGGGGACGGACGCGGGCTTCGAGGGGGGCAAGGAAGTCCACTTCATGATGCACGGCGACAACCAGTTCCATGTCTACCACATCTTTCCGGGCTGGGAGGGCCCGGTCACCAGGCTGCGTTTCGACCCGCCGGGAGGCGAGGAACAGGGCGCCGTGGTGGAGATCGCCTCGATCGAGATCCTCGAGCTTCCTGTTCCGGCCCGGACCGGGGGTCCCGTCTGGGAGTTCGCGGGCACCCTGGCAGGCTTCACGCCGAGCAGCTACGTGGAGTCCTTCCGCATCGAGCCGGACGCGGTGGTTCTGACGGGGTTCGGCCCCGCCGCCACGCTGGCCAACACGGCGGTCGAACTCCAGGCCGAAGATCATCCCTGGCTGACGCTGGACGCGGAAGCCTCCATCGCCACCGTGATTACGGTCCTCTGGGCGGGCCCGGAAGGCGCCTTCGGCAAAGGCCGCGTGCCGGTGCGCATCCCGGCGGGCAAGACGCACCACACCGTGCGCATGGATGCGGTGAGGACCTGGCAGGGACCGATCACCGGGCTGCGCCTGCAGTGGGCCGCCTCCCAGGTCCCGGTCGAGGTCCGCTTTCGGCGCCTGGCCCTGGGGCGCACTCCCGTGGGGCCGCCACAGCTCGAAGTCCTGGCGCTGGGGACGGACCGGGCGGTCTGTGTGCAGGGCGAACCCGTTCGTCTCCGGGCGCAGGTCCGCAATGCGGGTGGTGCGCCCCTCGAACCGCGTGCGCTGACGGTCTCCCGCCCCGGCCAGGGGGCCGTGGCTGTCCCCACCCCGCGGCTGGCCCCCGGGGAGACGGTTGACATCGAGGCGGCACTGCCGCTGGACGGCGTCGGCGACCGCGAGTTCCAGGTCGCCGCAGCGCCGGGGCAGCCTGCCCGCGCCCTGCGCGCCCTGGTCGTGCCGCCCCTGCCGCCGGACCCGGGTCCCGTATCCGGTGCCGTGATCCGGCCCGACCAGGCCATTCTCGGGACACCGCGCCTGCGCCTGCGGGCCCCGGTCCGTCCCGGCGCGGACGAGTACGGTCCGCTGTTCGTGGAGGTCTTCCGCGCGGGTTCCTGGCGTCGGGTGGCGGTCCTGCCTGCCTGCGGGGCGCTGGAGGCGGGGGAGCATCCCCCCGTCGAATTGGCCTTCGGGACTGCCTCGGCCGCGACGGGTGCCGGGGCGCAGGCGCTGCTGTTCACGGCAACCTATCCCGAAACGCCCGACCGCGTCTGGACCAGCACCGCGGAGTACCGTCTCGGGGACCGGGAAGACCGGATCCACATGACGCACTCCCTGCGGGTCCGCGGGAGCGGCAGCCTGCTGCGCTACGACGGGCCTCTGCTCCGCGTCGGGGACGGCACCTTCGGCGAACGCAAATTCGAGGCCCTGTTTCCCGGCCTCGAGTACCTCTCCGCGGAAGAGGCATCCTCGAGTGACCGGGACATTCTGCCGCCGGGGGACCTGCGGGCGGTCACGCACCCCAACCGCGTCTGCATTCCGGCCATGGCGGTCACCTCACCGGACCGGGAACTGGTTGCCCTGCTCTGGGACAACCGCCAGCGCTGGTCCGGGGAGTACGACCAGCCCAGCGCCGTGTTCGCGTCGCCCAACCTGGTGGAGAGCCAGGACCCTCGCCTGGCGCCCGAGGCCCCCCCGGTGGCGCGGACGCGCAACAACCATCTCCTGGGTCTGTTCCTGCCCTCGATCCCGACGTTCCTCGAAGAGAACGACATCCGCGCCCGGACCCCGCTGGCGGTCGAGCCCGGTACCCTACTCACTCTCCGCAGTGTGCTGCTGGCGCGTCCGGCGGGGGAGGTCCTGGATGCGGTGACCGAGTGGCTGGCGTTGTTCCCGCCTCCCCCGATCGGGGATGCGCCCCGCCCGTTGATCGAGCACTATGCCCTGTCGGTGCGGGCCTTCGAGGATATCCTGTACACGGAAGGCGCCGGCTGGGCGGGGGTCAAGGGCTGGGACCCGAGTCCGAACCCGGGAACCGCCCTGATGTACCTCTACCTGGCCGAGTCCCTGGGGCGCCCGGAGCTGAGGCGGATGGCCATCGAGCGGATCGGGGCCCACCCGGCCCTGCCCCTGTCCCTGCACATCGGCTCCGCGCCCGGGGCGGTGCAGGCCGCGCGGACAGCCGGTCTGTCGGCCCTGGGGCGCCGCGAGCCCGACGGCACCTGGGTGTTCCGGCCGACGGAGAAGACCCGGACCCTGGGGGACGCCGGGGATACCAATGTCGGCATGGCGGCGGGATCGGTGCGCCAGATCCTGCGCTCGGCGGCCCAGTCGGGCGATGCGCTGCTGCTCGCGGAGGGCCTGAAGGGACTCGAATGGATGCGGCGGTGGCGTGTGCCGCGGGGTTCCCAGGTGTGGGAGATCCCGCTGCACGCGCCGGACATCCTGGCCAGCGCCCACTGCTGTGCCGCCTTTCTGTGGGGATACCGCCTCACCGGGGACGAATCCTACCTCGCCGACGCGGTGTACTGGGCCCGCACGGGGCTGCCGTTCGTGTACTTCTGGCAGACCCCCGAGGAAGGCCTCGAACCGATGCGCGGCGGCACCATCCCCATCTTCGGGGCCACCTTCTACGTCGGGAGTTGGTACGGACGCCTGGTGCAGTGGTGTGGTCTCGAATACGCGAAGGTCCTTCTCGACCTGGCGGACTTCGACGGCAGCCACCCGTGGCGGAGCGTGGCCCGGGACATTACCGTCAGCGGCTGGCGACAGCAGCAGGAGAAGGACGGCTACCAGGGGCTCTACCCCGACAGTTGGTCGATGCTCAACGGGGCCATCTCCTGGGGACTCATGCTGGGCCCCCAGCGCCTGGTCCACAACCAGCTCGAACTGGATGGATTCTCGCCCGACGGGGACCTGCGCCTGTTCCGCCGCGGCGGCGCCCTGGTCACGCTGCTGGCGCCGGGAGAACTGCTCGATGTCGCCGCGGGAGAGGCGGCGGCAGGTCTGCGGGTGACCGAACTGCCGGCGGGGCCCTTCGACCTGCGGTTCCGGCACCGTTTCCGCGTCCACGAGGCCTGTTCCGTGGCGCTGGTGGGGGTGGCCGAACCGAAGGCCGTCGAGGTGGGCGGTTCCGCGCTCCCGCGTCGGGAGAGCCTCGAGGAGGGCGTTCCCGGCTGGACGTGGTCGGCTTCGATGCCGGGGTTGGTGGTGCGCCTGGTGCGTCCCGACCGCACCCCGGCCGAGGTGGTGCTGCGCGGCGTCGACGTGCGGCCGCCGCCGGAGCCCCGGACGGCATGGACATTCGACGACGGCCCGGAAGGCTGGACACCGGACCATGACCTGGCGCCGCTCGAAGCCCGCGATGGCGCCCTGGTCTGTACTCCGACCGGCAGCGACCCCTACCTGACCGTGCGCGTGGCCGACCTCGACGCCTCCCGGCACCCCCGCGTGCTCATCCGCTGCCGGACACCCGAGGCCGGGTCTATCCAGGTCTTCTGGGCCACCCTCGAAGGCGGCTTCGCCCCGGCCCGCAGCGCCACGGCCAACGTCGCCGGGGGAGACGCCTGGCAGACGGTCGAGATCGACCTGAGCCGGATCCCGACGTGGCGCTCGATGATCGTCGGTTTCCGCATCGATCCCCCCGCGGCCGGCCTCGAAATCGACGCGGTGCGCTTCCCGTAGGTGTCTGCCCAGCGCCTCGGAAGCGCCTGGACGACAGCAGATGTGCCCGCGGGGCCGCGGGCGCTCCATCCCCCTGGAGGGCGAAGCTCCCGCTGAGCCGGGAGTGCCCGCGGGGCGCGGGCGCTCCAGTACGCCGCACGGTCCCCGGGCGGCATGCCGGGGAAAGACGGCCGTCGGGGACCGCCGGCCCTACCACGGGGACCCGTGCCCGCGAGGACGCGGGCTACGCGGGGGTGTGGATCTCCCGCAGTACCCGCAGGGTCTCCTCGACGAGTTCCTGGCCGCCTTGGGGCGAGACCAGGTTGCAGAACATGCTGGCGCTGTAGCCCCGTCCCCAGGCGCCGCGTTCGGTGCACAGGTAGGTGCCGCCGTCGTTGCCGGGCTGGCCGGCAAGCTGGATGATGAACGTCTGCTCGAACGGGCTGCGCGCCTGCATCCGGTGCTGAAAGTCCATGTAGAGTTCGAAGCGGTTCGAGGCGAAGGCGATGTCGCCGAGCCGCAGAACATGGAGTTCCATGGGCAGTTTGGGCTGGGTCTGCTGCAGGCGGTAGCGGTCCATGACGCGGAGGAAGCGGTTGCGGCCGGCCGTCAGAATCGAGTTGGCGTGGAGGCGTTCGGCCGGGGTCCCGTCGGTTCGGAAGGGCTTCCGGTTCAGGGCTTCGAGGCCCTGCCGGGCCGATTCGTACTCCGCGTCGGTGATCAGGCGCCGGGACAATTCGACGGTCTTCACGATGTGCGTCAGCGGCAGGGCAGTCCGGATGTCCTTCCCGGCCCAGCCGAGGACCTCCGTGAAGGCGCCGGCGACCCGTTCGGCAATGTCCCTGCGGGCCGCCATCTCGGTCGGTTCGCTGCCGTACTTCAGCCGGAAACGGCGTGCCTGCGCCTGCTTGTAATGAAGGACGCGGGGCGAAAGGTCGCCGGCGGCGGCGCACTGCGGCAGGAGGAAGATGTCCCCGTGCTGTCTGCGGATGGCCACCCGGACATCGTGCCAGTAGTCGGCGGAGAGCCTGTACTCGTGCTCGGAATTCTGCGATGGACAGGGGACGTTGACGACGGCGCCGGTGAGGGTGCCCGTTGGGTCGAAGGTATAGAGCAGGTTGACGAAGTGATCGGCGCCCGCCTCGTAGTGGCTGAAATGGGGGTCGTCCGTATTGCCGTACATGACGGCGTGCCCGTTGACGCCGTGGGTCGAGTTGACGATGGCGCCCGGGCGTTTTGAGGTATCGTCGAAGTAGACCACGCGGCGGCTGTGGCTGACCACGGCGTAGCCATAGCCGTAGGCGACGCCTCCGGGGGCCCGTTGGGTGTAGGCTTGGCAGATGGCCTCCGCCGTCTGCGCGGCGAGGAAATGGCGGTACTCGTCGCCGGACGCGATTTCGATGCCGTCATGGGGCACCTCGCCGGTCAGGGGGGTGGAGGTATTGTTGGTCAGGTTCCAGCCGCCGTCGGCGTAGTGGCTGGCGCCGGTGTGGGTGTGGGTGGCGTTCAGCAGGATTTTCTCGACCGGGATGGAAGGATTGCGGGCCGCAACCCCGGCGCGGATTTCGTCCAGCAGGCCGGAGCGGACGACCACCAGGTCGGCGCTGACGAACACGACGACATCCGCGCCGTTGTCGATCACCAGCGCGGTGACGGTGAGGGGATCCATGATCCCCCGCGAGATCCGCATGTGGAACTGGCCCGGGATGTTCACGGGCTTGTCCGTCGAAACGTCGCGCGATGCCCAACCGATCCTGAGTTCGTTCATGCCCGAATACCCCTGCCTGCAGCAGCATGGAAACCGGGAACGCCGGCAACGGTGCGCCTGGCCCCGGGCCGGGAGGGTTGGGCGGAAACCGCCATCCCCGGCCGCTCCAGCCGTTGCTCGTATCGTGGCTCGCAGGAGTACCCACGGCCCCGTGGGCAGTGGCCGTGGGACCTGCCTGCGTGTCCGCACAGGCAGGCGCGGCCCCTCCGCGTCAGTAGATGTTCGTGCTCTCCGTCTCCATCACCGGACGCTCGATCTGGTCCGACTTCATGTCGACCCGGAAGCGCACGTCACCCGGGGCCACGCCCTTGACCTGGAGGTGGTACACCGCCTTGGCCTGCGGCGCCAGGGACGGCAGCGGCGCGAAGGTCACGGCTTTGCCCGACACCTTGGCCTCGGTGGGGCCATCCGATGAGACGTACTCTTCCTCCGGCGGCAGCGTGCAGGTGACGGCGATGTTCGTCCCCATCGCCGAACCCTGGTTGAGCACGGTGATCGAGTAGGTGAGCTGGCCGCCCACCTCGATGGGGTCCGGATCGTCCACGCACTCGAGCAGAATGGCGGGAATGCCCTTCACTTCGAAGGCGCAGGAAGCAGCCGCCTCGGCGCAGTAGCTCACCGTCGCCGTATTCGAGACCCGACCGATCTGGTCGCAGTTCAGGGTGGCTTTCAGCACCTTCGCCTGACCCGCCCCGAGGTTGCCCAGGCGCCAGACGATCGCGTCCCCTTCGCGCACGCCGCCATTGTCGGCGCTGACGAACCCGACCCCGCCGGTGATGACGTCCCGGACCACCACGTTCAGAGCCGAACCGTCGCCACGGTTGGTCACCGTGATCTCGAAGGTGGCACTGCGCCCCAGATACCGCATCTCGGGGCACCCCTTCGTGATATCCACGATGGGGGCTGCCGCGTGGACCGCGCAGGCCA
>JAFGRS010000362.1 GCA_016935045.1 Lentisphaeria bacterium
GGCCGGCTGCTGCCGTGACGTGCCCGGGGCATTCCGGCAGGATGGAGCGGCCCCTCTCGCGTGCGGGGCGCGCGTGGGCGGCGGTGTAGGTGGACGAGGTGGCTGTGATGACGGGTTCCTTTCTGCGCCAGACGCTGCGGGCGGAAACAGTGAAGATGCGCCTGGAGGCGGCAACCA
The DNA here is from genome assembly GCA_016935045.1 of Lentisphaeria bacterium. Lineage (GTDB taxonomy): Bacteria > Verrucomicrobiota > Lentisphaeria > Oligosphaerales > JAFGRS01 > JAFGRS01. The sequence continues at coordinate 178 of JAFGRS010000362.1, forward strand.
AGGCGGACGCCATTGCCGAGCTGGTGGGGATTCTGGCCGCCACGGGGCAACTGCGGGACCCGGCGGAGGCCCTCCGTGTGGTGCTGGCCCGGGAACGCATGATGAGCACGGGCATGGAACAGGGCATCGCCATTCCCCACGGCAAGAGCGATACGGTGGACGGCCTCCTCGTGGGGCTTGCTCTGAAGCCGGAGGGGATGGATTTCGAGTGCCAGGATGGCCAGCCGGCGCGCATCCTGATCGTGACGTTGTCCCCCGCAAGCCGGACCGGACCGCATCTCCGTTTCATGGCGGACATCACGCGGCTGCTGCGGGACGAGGGGCTCCGGCGCGCGGTCCTGGCGGCCGGGAGCCCGGCCGAAGTGGTGGCGCTGCTGACGGGCAGGTAGGTCCGGGCCCCGGCAGGCGCGGGCCGTGGCGTGATGGTCCGCGGCGCCAGGGGGCGCGCGGTTGCACCCCGGTCCATGGGACCATCCTCGGTCGTTCAGGCCATGCAACGGGATCTGCAGCCATTGCGAGATCTACCATGAGGAACGCGCGCAGGAACGCAGTCGTTCTGGCCGCCCTGGTGCTGTTTGCGTCGGCTGCCCTGGGTGCGGAAGCGGCGGGGGATGGGCACGCTTCCCTCTCCGAGCGCATGACCGCACTGGTCCTGCAGCTCGGCGCCATTCTGATCGCGGCCCGGCTGGGGGCATTCGTCTGTCGCCGCTGGCTGCGGATCCCGGATGTGCTGGGGGAACTGGGGGCAGGAATCCTGCTCGGTCCCCATCTGCTGGGGTCCCGCATCGGGCTGTTCCCGGTTCCCGTGGCCGGGGCTTCCATGCCCTTCAGTGCCGAGCTGTACGGGATCGCCACGCTGGCGGCCATCCTGCTGCTCTACCTGGCGGGGCTGGAAACCGACATCGCTCTGTTTCTGCGCTACTCGGTGGTCGGCTCGGCGGTCGGGATGGGGGGCGTGGCCGTCTCCTTCGTGTTCGGCAACGTGGTGGCGGTGTGGACCGGCCTCGCGCCCGGGTACCTCTCCCCCGCCGCGCTCTTCCTGGGGGCCATCTCCACCGCGACGTCCGTGGGGATCACGGCACGGGTGCTGAGCCAGCGCAACCGCATGGACTCGCCGGAAGGGGTGACCATCCTGTCCGGAGCGGTGGTGGACGATGTGCTCGGCATCATCGTCCTGGCCGTCGTGGTGGGGATGTGCAGACGCGGGGAGACGGCCGTGGGGATCCGCTGGGACGCCATTGCCTGGATCGCCCTCAAGGCCCTGGGCTTCTGGGCCCTGTGCACCGGCGTCGGTCTGCTTCTGTCCCGCCGCATCAGCAAAGTCCTCGAATGGTTCGGATCGCCCCAGACCATGGCTACCCTGTCGCTGGGCATGGCACTGCTGCTGGCGGGCTTCGCGGAAAAGGCGAACCTGGCCATGATCATCGGCGCCTACATCATGGGACTCAGCCTCTCCCGGGTGGACACGGCGCATGAACTCCGGGAGCGCCTCGAACCCGTGTGCGAGACCCTTGTCGCGGTCTTCTTCACGGTCATGGGAATGATGGTGAACCTGCGCGAGGTGGTCCCGGTTCTCGGCGTCGGGGTCCTGTACACGCTGGTGGGCATGGGCGCGAAGATCCTGGGGTGTGGCGGCCCGGCGTGGGCCACGCGGTTCAACCTGCGGGGCGCCCTCCGGGTGGGTGTCGGCATGCTGCCCCGCGGCGAAGTGACCCTGCTGATGGCCGGCGTCGGGCTGGCGGGCGGGTTCATCACCCAGGAGATATTCGGCGTGGCCGTTCTCATGACCCTCCTGTGCTCCCTGGCCGCACCCCTGCTCATGACGCGCCTGTTCGACCACCAGCCCGGCGTGCGCCGCGCGGCCGGAACGGACGGCCACCGACCCAGCGTACCCCTCACCCTGGGCATGCCCAACCCCGACATCGCCGAGTTCATGGTGGGACGCATCCTGCGCATGTTCGAACAGGAGGAATGCTACTGCCACCAGCTCGCCCGCGGGGAACACCTCTACCAGATCCGCAAGGATGCCATGATCCTCAGCCTTGCCTACCGCGACGGCACCATCATCATCCAGGGCGACGAAGGGGACCGCGAGTTCGCCCGACTCGTGCTGCTCGAAGCCCTCGCTGACCTGATCCACATGTTCGAGGGGCTGCGGGAAATCCAGGCCGCCGACCTGCGGCGACACCTGGCCTGACCCCCACCCCTCACCATCTGGATCGCAGGGCGCGCGCAAGTGGAACGCCCGGAGGCCGGCGAGCCCCGTCGCATCGGCATCCGCAGGGGATGGCACCGCGCCGCGTGGCCCAACCTCCCTCCCCCGACCGTCCCTGGCTCCCCGGCGGGACGAAAAATCCTCCGCATCGCGGGAAAATGTGGGCAGGGGACTTGCGGACCCGGTTTCCAGGCGTAGATTAATTGTCCTTGCGACCGGGAGACGACAACGCTTCCGCCGCGAGATTCGACAGGCTCTTTGAAAACTGAACCGTGCGATGTGTCTGCAGCGGTCCGCGGCGCATTCTGCGGAAACGCGGACGGCGCAGGCGGACGTCGA
>JAFGRS010000363.1 GCA_016935045.1 Lentisphaeria bacterium
GAGGGTCTCGCGGTCCGGGTCTCCCCCCTGCGTCCGCCATATCTCCGGCGGCACGGCGGCGGCCACCCGTCCGGCCGGCGATGCCGGGTCCGCGTCCGCCGCCGCGGCGAGCTTCCGGGCCAGGGCCTCGGGGTCGAGGATGTCCTCCCGGCTGAGGCGCGGGTCGATGCCCGCCAGGAGGATTGGGGGTACACGGCCGAGCAGGTCGTAGCGTTGCCAGCCGAGGCGGGTCCGGTTGTAGTGTTTGGGGGTGATGATGGTTCCGGGGAAGTGGTGCACCAGCGTCCGTCCGGAGACGAAGCAGGCCGGCAGGGCGAGCACGACGATGGCGGCCAGTTCGCCCCGCTGCAGCGCCAGGCCGCGCCGGACCCGGTGCAGCAGGGGATTGGCCGCCAGGACGAAGAGGAGGACCAGACCGTAGAGGAAGGTGGGCATGTAGCTGCTGAACAGGAACGTCTGCTTCATGACCATGTCATTGAAAAAGCCCATGGCGGCGAACACCGCCGACAGGCACAGGCCAATGACAATGGCTCTGCGTGTCATGCCCTGCCTCGATCTCTGCCTTGCCCGGCGGACCGCGTATCCGTCCATCGTCCCCGTGGGTCCGCCCAACGGGTAGGCGGCCGAATGACCGGCCCCGTCTACTCGCAGGGCGCCAGCGTCAGGCTGCCATCCTCCTCGTAGCGGACCGGATAGGGCCTGGACAGGCGCTCCGCACCCAGGCAGGCCAGCAGCACCTCCCTGCCCGAGGGGTCGCGGATGACCTTGGCGATGTAGAAGGACCTGCCGTCGGGGAGACGCAGTTCGGGGTCGGCAGCAGGCACGAAGGGTCCCGCCGGTGAAGAGGCGACGGCGAGCATGTTGGCGCGGTAGACCGGGTTCTCGCGGGCCGCGCCGAAATAGAGGTACCAACGCTCGCCGTGGCGCCACATCTGCGGTGTCTCGAGGCGGTCGTAACACCTCGGCGCGGCAACGATGCCGCAACCGTCCCATGCCGTGCCGTCCGGGGAGCGGAACAGGGCCAGGCATCCTCGCTTGTCGGCCGGTTCCCCGTCGATGACCGCATTGGCCACCATCAGATAGTGACCGTCGATGGGCTCCGGCAGAACGTAGGGATCGGCCAGGACCCGGTAGGTGAGTTCCGTGCCCGCCGCGAAGCCTGTCTCGCGCCAGTAGGGGGCATCCGGGACCCGGAAGGGGTGGCAGCGCACGGGCACGGCCCCGTCTCCGACCCGCGACCAGGAGAGTCCGTTCCGGCTGCGGGCGAGGCCGAGGCCCCCGTCCCGTCCGTGGGCCGTGAACAGCATGAGCCAGGCATCGTCGTGCCGCCAGACGCTGCCGGTGGCGATGGAACGGTCATTCCACTGCCCGCGAGGATTGGCGCGCAGGACCTCGCCGACCTCGACCCAATGCCTGAGGTCTCCCGAGGTAGCCAGACCGACGCTCGAATGCCCCCATTTGGGCACCTGTTCGTCGGGGGCCTGGAGGTAGAACGCGAAAGTCGTGGCGCCATCCCGGGCGAACCAGAAGTCCCAGGCGCTGTGGCCGGCGGGACGATACTCCGGCGGCGGCGGAGCCACATCGCCCCTGCCGCCGGCCCCGGCCGTTCCCAGACCCAGGATGCGGAAGCCGCAGCCGCTGCTGCCGGCATGGCGTTCTTCGAGGAGTTCGAAGCGGACGCGGTGCAGGCCGGGACGCAGGCCTCGAGCCAGCTCGTTGCTCTGACGATAGCCGCCCCAGGTCTGGTCGAACCATCCTTCGAGGACCCGTGGCGACTCCCCGTCGACCGTGACCCGGGCGCGTCCCATGGGGCCCTTCACCACATGGTGCATGCTCAGGACGGCTTGGCCCTCCACCTCGAACTCCACCGCGCTGCCGGGGGTGTCGCTGGTCCAGCCGCGCACCTTCGGGTCGAAGACCCAGCCCTCGTTCTCGACGGGGACAAGCTGCTCCCCTTCGAGGAGGCCGACATACTCGAAGAGGTCCCCCAGGAGCGGCGGCGGCAGGGGTCGGAGGGGATCCGGGTCGGCTGCGTCGGGCAGGTCCGCCATCTCCTCCTCGCAGAAGCGGGCGAGGAAACCGGCCATGGCGGCGTGTCCCCGGTCGTTGGGGTGGACCAGATCGGCCTCGACGTCCTCCCAGAGGATCCGTCCCGCCGCGATCTCCGGCCAGAAGGCGTCCCGGAAGCTGAGCATGGGCAGACGGTAGTGTGCTCCGACCTTGCCGTGCCATTCCTGGGCATTGGTGCCCTGGCGGTGCATGGTGAACAGCAGCATCACGGCAGGGGAGTTGGGGCAATGGAGGATCTGCCGGAGCAGTCCTTCGAGGGTCTCCGCGAAGGCCGCGGAATTGCCGTCGTTGACGCCGTATTCCGCCACCACCACGTCGGGATGCTTCTCGAGCAAGTCCCGGGCAGCCCGCAGGGCCCCGTAATTGGATCCGGTGGCCCCGATGCCGGCATTCACGAAGGTGACGGCCGCCTTCGGGAAGGCCGCCTCCCACCAGGCCGCGAAACGGTTGCCGTAACGGTTCTCCGGCTTCGAAGCCGCCGCCCCCTGGGTGATCGAGCCCCCGATGACGCCGATGGTCACGGGGTTCCCGTCCCGGGCCCGGGCCAGTACCCGACGCAGGCGGCTCGTGTCGCCGCGACTGACGATGGCGCGCTCGAAGAAGGCCCCGTCGTCCACGGGGGGGAAAGGGATGCCGAGGGCGAAGTCCGCGGGCCGCAGGCCCCGGCGATGGCCCCTGAATCCGTACAGGCTGGGCCGGTAGGGATCGACGAGGGTGACATCCGCCCGGGACGGCACATCGAGCCCGAGACCCCAGAAGACGCCGTTGACGATGAGACGGCGCAGGTCCTCACAGGCCAGGTCCGTGGCGGCCCCCATGGTCGTGCACAGGACCCGGCCGGGCCGGCCGGCCTCCGGCCGGGCCTCGCGCACCCAGGCGATCGGCATCATCGGATCGTTGACCGGCTGCTCGACCGCGTCGGTGCTGCGCTTCTTCCGGTAGGTGGCCGGAGAGTCGGTGGGCGCCATGCCCTGCAGGACCTGCCCCCGCAGCAGGACAACGGCATCCTCGGGGGGATGGGCCTCGTAGACATCCGTCGTGCCGAAGATGTCCGCCACCCCGCGCAGCACGGGATGAGCGGCCGCACCCGGTTCGAGGACGCCCCGCGTCGCCTCCTGCTTGTGCCGGCCCCAGTGGCTCACCCATTGCTCCCCCAGGATCCGCTTGCCGAAGGAATCGAACTCCCGGTAGGGGCCCTCCCTGAAGGCGAAGGCATGGGTGCTGGTGCGCAGAGCAACGATGGGTACCCCCCGCTGCCAGGCCGCCGCGAAGCGCTCCATCACCTCCGGCGGCCAGCGCCGGAAACGCAGCAGCATGACGATCGCGTCCGCCGTGTCCAGGGCCTCGGACCCGGCCAGGCAGTCCTGGCACTCCGGGTCGATGGTGCCGTCCGGCCCCAGGGCAAACAGGACCGTGCAACGAAACCCGTGCCGCCGAGCCAGGATCTTGGCCAGCATCGGCAACCCCTCTTCGCTGCGATATTCCTCGTCGCCGGAGAGGAAAACCACGTGACGGCTGCCACCCGCGCCCTCCAGCGCAGCATACGTGATCGAGGGGCCCTCCGCGGCGGACATCACCGCCGCAACCAGGGGCAACGATGCGGTCAATGGCCGTGCAAACACCATCCTGCACCTCCACATTCAGCCTGCCGCTAAGGCCCTGCACAGGCAAGGCCGGCCGGTACGCCATGACGATACTGCCGGAAGCGCAGTTCTCAACGGGACAAGGCCAGGACCGCATGGCACACGGTGGCCGGAAACCCCTGCCTCGTCCGGACCCGGGGAGCCGACGCCCCGGTATGCCCCAATTGCCGCCAGGACAGTGGCGGCGCAAGCCCGGCGCGGGCCGGAAAACACCCCTCCCGGGCGCGACGCGACCTCCCGTTTTCCGGACGCGATGCCGGCCGCCGAGAAGAGAGGGGGCGGGCGCGACACGGGGGCGGGCGTGCCTTCCTTCGGATCGCAATGCCTCAGTGGAGTCTGCCGCCAGCGACACCAGGATGCTCGCGAGCATCCCCGGCCTGGAGCGCGAGCGTCCTCGCGAGCATCCCCGGCCTGGAGCGCGAGCGTACCGCGAGCATCCCCGGCCTGGAGCGCGAGCGTCCTCGCGAGCATCCCCGGCCTGGAGCGCGAGCGTACCGCGAGCATCCCTGCGTTGACTGATGCATTGCGATCCCGGGGCGGCCCTGCTTGTGGCCGGGCGCAGCGGGTGCTATGGTCACGGCCCTGGTGTCCCGCTCTGTCCGTGGTGGCAGGGGGGGGCGAGAATCAGGCTGCGGGAGCAGAGCATGGTCTCCCAGAGGAACGACATCGATGCCGGCGCGGGCCCTGTGCAGGCGGACGTGAGTGTCTTCCGTCCGCTGGGTGCGCTGGGCTACCGGGAGAGACTGCGCGTCCTGCACGAGGTGAAGCTCGACCACACCCGGACCAAGCGCCGGACGCAGGGCGCGAGGGACGCCGATGACCAGGGCATGGTCCCGTTGCCGCCCGAGGTCAGTGAGACGGTGGAAGCCGTCAGCGGCTCCGGGGTCAAGGTCCGTGACGTCGTCCTCAAGGGCTATCGGCCCGAGAGCAACCATCCCAGCGGGGGCTTCTTCGGGGCCCGGCTGGCGGGGCGCAATTTCCGTCGCCTTCTCGAGGTCCATCCTGTCTACATCCACCCCGCCAACTCCATGGCTGGGGCGTACATGGTCAATTTCAACTCCTATCGCAAGCCCGGCTGGCCGCCGGAATGCGCCTGTCCGGAACTCCGGGAAGCCCAGCGGACCTATGCCCTCGACACCGGGATCGGCGGCCTGCAGCATTTCTGCCCGGATCTCCAGATCGGCCTCGAAGTGGGCTGGGGCGGGCTGTTCGAGAAGGTTCGTACCTGCCGTACCCGTCACCCCGCCGCGGCCGCATTCTACGACGGCCTCGAGGAGGTCGTTCTCGGGATGCAGGGCTGGATCCGCAGGCACGCCGAGGCGGCCGCCGAACGTGCCGGGGCCGAGGAACACCCCGAGCTGCGCCAGAACCTCGAAGGCATGGCGGAGACCTGCGCCTGGATCGCGGCGCAGCCGCCCCGCACGTTCCGGGAGGCCTGCCAGTGGCTGGTCTTCTTCCAGGCCGGCGCCAAGATGTACAACGGCAGCGGCGAATGGGGGCAGCTCGACGAACTGCTCCGACCCTACTACGAACGCGACTCCCGCGACGGCCGGCTCAGCGATGAGGAAGCCATCTTCCACATCGCCTGCCTGCTGCTCTCGGAGACGGCCTACATCCAACTCGGCGGCCCCAATCCGGACGGCAGCGACCGCTGCGGTCCGGTCTCCTTCCTCATTCTCGAAGCGGTCCATCGGCTGCGGGTCCCCGCCAACGTAGCGGTCCGGGTGGGTCCGGGTCTGAGCGACGCCCTGTTCCGTCGTGGTCTGGAGATTCTCTTCGAGGATCGGATGGGGTTTCCGAAGTTCGTGGGGGACCGTTCGGTGACCGAGGGGTACCGGCGGGCCACGGGGTGTGCCATCGAGACGGCGCGCAGCCGTGTGTATGCCGGGTGCCATTGGCTGGCGCTTCCCGGGCGCGAGTACGGCATGATGGACCTGATCAAGGTGGATTTCGCCTGGATCCTGCGCCTGTCTCTGGACGAGATGATGCAGGACGAGACGGCTTCCCCCGCTACCGGCGAGCTCTGGCGGCGGTTCGAAGCGCACCTCGACAGGGCCGTCGCCACGGTGGCGGCGGGCATCGACGTGCACCTCGAACACATGCACGAGGTCTTCCCCGAACTCTACCTCGACCTCTTCTGTCACGGTCCCGTCGAGAAGGGTCTGGACGCGAGTGCGGGAGGGGTGGAGTTCCTCACCATCGGTGTCGACGGGGCTTCGCTGGCGACGGCGGCGGACTCCTTTGCGGCGCTCGAACAGCGCCTCGATATCGAGGGCCGGCTCACCTGGCCCGGGATGTATGCCCTGCTTGCATCGGATTGGGCCGGGCCGCAGGGGGAGGCCGCGCGCCGGATGATGCGCAACATCCCCCGGTTCGGCAGCGGCGATTCGGCCGCGGATGCCTGGGCCCGGCGCATCGCCCGGACCTTTGCGGAGAGGGTGACGGCGCAACCGACCCCGCGCCGGGGCGCCCGCATGATTCCGGGGCTCTTCTCCTGGGCCAAGGTGATCCCCTTCGGCAAACGCCTCGGCGCCACCCCCAATGGCCGCAAGGCCGGCGAACCTGTTTCCCATGGCCCCAATCCCGAACCCGGGTTCAACGCCGGACGCCCCGGCACCCCCACCCAGATGGTCCGGGCCGTCGCCGCCGTGCAGCCGGGATACGGCAACACCGCTCCCCTGCAGCTCGACCTGGATCCCGGCATCGGGGAGAGCAGCGACGGACTCGCCAAGGTCGAGGCACTCCTCCGCACACACTTCGACCTTGGCGGCACCCTCGCCAACATCAACGTGCTGGACCGCAAGGCGTTGGAAGCCGCGGCCAAGGCCCCGGAACGCCATCCCGACCTCATCGTCCGGGTGACCGGCTTCAGCGCCTACTTCGCCAGCCTCTCCGAGGAGATGCGCCGCTACGTGCTGGACCGGGTGCTGCCCCAGGCGTGAGGACCGGAACTCGCCCGCACGCGCAGGCGGAACGCCCATCTCCGCACCGTGTCATCCGGAGCCGGTCGTCCTCGACCGTACCCCCCGTGACGGAGGCCGTACCGGGAACCGGTCAGGGCGGTTTCAAGATCCCGCCGCCGCCGCCGGGCTTGTCCCTGTGGAGCGCCGATCGGAGGGCGGTGAGGGGGCGCGGCCGCGCTCCCCCACCCCGAATCGGCGCTCCATTGCCGCAAGGGCAGTGGCGGCGGGAAGCGATTCGCCGGATCTTGAAACCGCCCTGGGAACCGGTGGGGAGCACTTGCTGTCAGGGCAGATGATGCGTACATTCCCTGCAGGCGGAGGGTCTGATGCGGCGCGTTTGCCGGACCTTCGCGATCGGGCGGTGCATGGACCCCGAAGAAGCATACGGACAACTGCGGCAGAAACTGGACGGGTTCTTCCTCCTCAACCCGGATTTTCCCAGTGGGGAAATCGAGGAGATGTACAGGCTGGCGGACGTTGCCGGGTCGGAACGCTTCCACGAGGTCGGAGCACTGGCCGACCGCCTCATCCGGGCATTCGTCACCAGTCCCCAGAAGCGTATCGCCGCCGCGACCCTCGAAGAATACTTCCAACACCTCGACCAGTCCGCACGACTCCTGGTCGCCAAGGGGGAACTCGGCAGGGAACCGGGAGGCAGCGGTTCGAGCGCCCACTCGGTGGCGCTGGTTCCCTCCGAGCTCTACACCCCCCTGGAATGGTGCCGGGTACTCAACAGCGCCCAGGTGCCCCACGGCCTGATCAAGGCGGTGGAGGCCTGCCGCCGCCGCAACGAGCTGGTCAACACCGTTCTCGAGTACCTCTTCAACATCATGCTGCGTCTGGACACGGACAAGGCCGTGGCCTGGCAGCTCGGATTCCTGGAGGGAAACCGCGGCAGTCTCGACCCCGACGTCGTCCGCGACCTGATCAACGCCTGGCTGGGCAGAGAGGACGTCCCCCGGGAACTCCTCGGCTGGGCGGAAGCCTGGAGCGCGGACGACAATCTCATGCAGCAGTGGCCCCAGGTCGTGCGCCGGGCCGACCGACTGCTCTGTCGCCACGCGCTGCGCTGCTGGCAAGGGGCCACCAACGCCCGCAACAGCGCCCTGGCTCACCTGCAGTTGCTCATCCGCAACCGACGCACCGATGACGAAGCGCTCCTGCGCTGGCTCAAGAGTGCCCTGGTCGACATCGGGGAATGCATCCTGCGTTTCGTCTCCCTCAGCCGTTCGGCGGAGACCGACGCGGCCACGGCGCGGGACGAGTGGCGCAGCGGCGCCATCGTGCGGGAAATCGCCCGCCTCGAGTCGTTGTTCACGCCCGTGAATCTGACCGCCGATCTCATCCTGGGCGTTCCCGACGGCGCCAATCTCTTCGCGGTCGCCTTCTTCGGCTTGGTGGGCAAGGGGAAGGAACTCTGGGAAGCCAAACTGGCGGAGTTCGCGGAGGAGGCCGTGCGACGGGCTTTCCTGACGGCTCTGCGGGACGGCACCAGCCCGGAGGCGATCGTGCGTCGGTTGACCTTCGGGGACATGCAGGCGTACGAGAAGGCCATGGCGGCGCTGGACATCGTGACCATGAATTTCGACTCCATCAAGCAGCGCGAGAAGGTGGTTCGGCATCTGGCCGTGTACTACGCCAGCTACCACGCCGGGCGCCTGCTGGGGGAGGAAGTCTCCCGCCGCTACCGCAACCTGATGCGGCTCATGCACGAGGACCATCTGCGCCGGGTGCTCACGCCCGAGCATTTCGAGGATGTGATGGGGCGTACGATCCTGCGGGAGCTGGCCGTGGTTGCCGCCGATGCGCGGCGTTTCCTGACCCGGCGCCGGGCCCTGGAGAGCAGTCTCGAAGAGCTGATTGCCGCCGAAATGGAGTTCATTCAGAGCATCCGGGTCCGTCGGCTGCGCCTGATTCACACGTTGCTTGGGTGAAGTCCGCGAGGGCCTCCCAGCGGCGCGCCAGGCGTTCCCGGCACTCCGGTACGGACGTGATCCGGATGGCGAACGTGCGCAGATAGTCCCCCTCGAGGGAGCGCACGTGGTCCCGGTCCTTCTCGAACAGCCAGAATCCCCCCCCACTCCCGGAACGGTAGATGCGCACATCCCTGGGCAGCAGCTTGCGGAAATACGGCATGGCCGCGAAGAGCACGTCTCCCGGGGCTACACCCGCCACCGCGGCCAGTCCGTCTTCGAGTTCCTTCAGGCGGCCGCAGTCCTCGCACAGGGAAGCAAAACGACGCAGCTGCGCGCGGGGACGCTCGATGACGTGGACCGGTTTGTCGGCGCAACGCTCCACGAAACCGTAGCCCTCCGGCTTGATGGCCACCACCGTGCGGTGGAAACGGCGGTTCTCCAGACGCGCCACCAGGCGCCGGGCCGCGGCGCTCCGACCCCGCTTGAGCCATCCCGTCAGCTCCTCGTCGGTCATGTTCCAGAGCACTCCGGGGTCTTGCCGGCACAGGGACAGCTCTTCCTGCACCGCGCGCTGGATGACCCGCTGGGCAGTCAGGGCCGTTTTGTTGAGGTAGCCGTGCTGGTGCAGGTAGGAGTAGAACTTCTGCAGCCGTTTGACCTCCTCGATGAACTTCTCCTCGATGGCGGGGATATCGCCTTCGAAGACGGTGTAGAACTGGATGCGTTCGATGTCGGGTGCGCCGATGAAGCCGATGTGGAGGGCATCGCGCATGAGGTAGTCGAGTTTGTCGGTCCCGAGGTTGCGGTCGTCGACGACGCGGGCCAGGCGGTGTTCGCCGAGGAAGAGGGCGGCCAGGTCGTCGTAGGTCACGCCGCAGGCGCGGAGTTCGCCGCGCATCTCCCCGAGGAGCTTCAGCCCCTGCCGGTGGTGGTCGCCGCCGAGGATGGGCTCGATCTGGTGGGAAAAGGGCCCGTGCCCAATGTCGTGCAGCAGGGCAAAGGCGCAGACCAACAGGCTCTCGGACTCGGCGAGGCCATGGATGCGGCAGAAACGCTGGGTCAGAGCAAGGCTGCCCACAGCATGCTCGAACCGCGTGTGAACCGCGCCGGGAAAGACCACATGGTTGACGCCGAGCTGCCTGCGTCCGCGCAGGCGCTGGAAGTGGACATGGTCGATGAGGGGGCGGAATGCCCCCACGTCCACCGGGGGCGTGGCAGGGATGCAGATCGCGTGTCGCGGGATCACCTCAGGGTCCCCCAGGGTTCGAAGGCCCGTGCCGATTGCGGCGCAACGTCTCGGAAATGCTACACATTTCATTGCGCTGCAAGGACCAAGGACCAAGGACAATGGACCATGGACCTATCCGGAGTGCCGGAACCGTCTGGCCGTGCTCGGATGGTTGAACGGCAAGTGAACATACATGCAAGACGGCACTTCGCGTTGGCAACAGGCACATCGGCGCCGAGAAAAGGTCCATGGTCCATGGTCCATGGTCCCCAGTTACGCGTAGCGCCAAGGGTGGGCGCGGAGATGGGCGTTCCGGGGGGCGGGACCGGGGTTTCGGGGGTCCTGGCCGCGGTCCGCGTCCGCTCCAGGCGTTGCTCGATGGCCGGCATGCGGAGAGGATCAGACGGAGAAGAACGGCGACAGATCGCGCAGGCAGGGATGGCCGCGGTCCGCGTCCGAGAGCACCGGGTCCCGGATGGGCCAGGCAATGTCAAGGTCCGGGTCGTCCCAGCGGATTCCCCTGGCCGCCTCGGGGGCATAGAAGTCGCTGCACTTGTACTGCACTTCGGCCGCCTCCGAGAGCACGCAGAAGCCGTGCGCGAAGCCGGCCGGGACGTAGAGCATGAAGTGGCTCTCGGAGCTGAGTTCGTGGCCCTGCCAGCGGCCGTAGGTGGGCGACCCGTGGCGGATGTCCACGATGACGTCCCAGATGCTGCCGAGGGTGCAGCGGACGAGTTTGGCCTGGGCCCTGGGGGGGATCTGGAAGTGCATGCCCCGCAGGGTATGGCGGCAGGAATGGGAGTGGTTGTCCTGGACGAAGGTCGTGTCGATGCCGGCGGCCTCGAAGGCCTCGCGGTTCCAGCTCTCGAGGAACCAGCCACGTCGGTCCCTGAACACCTTCGGCTCGATGAGCCATGCGCCGCGGAAATCTGTAGCGATCAGCTTCATGCAGACGCCTACTCCAGCGAGCCGGGGTGAAATCGATGCGGGACCCACGCACACACCGCAACGCACGCTGGCCCACGGCCCCGCGTCCATACTCGCGGTACCATCGCACTTCCCCCGGCCGGGGTCAACGCCGGCCGGCTCCGAGCCAGGGCTGTTTCAAGATCCGGCGAATCGGTTCCCGCCGCCACTGCCCTTGCGGCAGTGGAGCGCCGATTCGGGGTGAGGAAGCGCGGCC
>JAFGRS010000364.1 GCA_016935045.1 Lentisphaeria bacterium
AGGCAAAACTGATCCTGCAGGTTGGCGAGGGTGAGAAATCCTGGGTACCCCTCGAACCGGGCGGGACCTACGTACTCGGGCGCGGCAGGGACTGCGACATCACCCTCGAACACCCCGGCGTGTCCCGTGAGCACGTCCGCCTGGAACAGGGCGCCGACGGGCGCTGGCGGGTGGCGGATGCGGGGAGCAGCAACGGGACATTCGTCAACGGCGAGCGCGTCGAGGCGGCTGTGCTGGCCGATGGGGATCTCCTGCGCATCGGGTCGGTGGCGCTCTGTTTCCGCCTCGAAGCCGACACCGGCGGGACCGTTTCCTCCCCGAACGCAGGGGATGGGGACGCGGAGCGGACGGAGGTCATGCTCGAGGCCCCGGCGGCACCCGTGTCCAAGCCGGAGCGGAAGCGTGTGCCGGAGGGTCGTTTTCTGATGACTCCGCCCCCTCTGCCGCAGGGGGAGCATCCCGGGCGCGGTATCTGGGTGCTGCTCGCCGGTGTCCTGCTGGTCTGCCTGCTGACCATTGTCGTCCAGATCATCCTGCGGAACTGCCGCGAGGCGGACCCGGCGGAGCGGCAGTTCACGGCGCCGCCGGCCATCCCTGCGGCAGGCGCGCCGGGCGCGGCGGAGCCGTAGCCTTGCCTTATTCAGCGCCCGGGCCTCCGGGTCCCGGGCGGGGCGGGGACGCCGGTGGTTTTCCGGCGGGGGCCGGGGATACCGCGAACCCGGCCCGGGGCGGCCGGGCATCGCGGGCTCCAGTGTGGGAGGCGGTCTCTCGGAGTCCAGGAGTGAACTGTATTGGGGTTGGGGTACTGTTCCACATGTTCCCTAAACCGAGACGGCTCAACGGGAGGTTCGCCCTGCAGGTGGAGGTGATTCATGGTATCGTCCGTTGTCGGGATTCCTTTCCGGGCCCCGTTTGCGGCCGGGCTGAGACGGTGGCGGGCCCGGGGCCAGGGGGCCGGGCTGGCAGCCTTGGTTGTCGGCATTGCCGCGAGCGCCGGGCCGCCGCCCCATGTGTGGATCGAGGCCGAATCCCTGCCCGCGAAGCCTGCCTGCGTGGAGGAGGGATGGAGCGGTCACCGCCTGGTCGCCGGCGGCCGGCTCCTGGCCATCCATGTCCCGTCCGGCGACGTGGCGGCGCGTGTCCCGGAGGAAGGCGTCCTGCTCACCTATCCCGTCCGCGTCCCGGAGGAGGGCGAGTACGAGATCTGGAACCGGGTCGTCTTCGAGAACATCCGCAGCCCCTTCGAGTGGCGCCTTGACGAGGGCGCATGGAGCCGCAATTCGCAAGGGGGCCAGCCCATCACCAACGTCCAGGAACTCGGCTTCTGGAATCCCATCGGCTGGACCCGCATGGGGCGCCAACCGATCGCCCGGGGGAATCACACCCTCCACATCCGCATCTCCCGCCACGCGAAAGACCCCGCCAAACCCGACGCCTACGCGGACCTGCATTACGTCTCGGACGCCCTGCTCCTCAGCGCCGGTCCCTTTCGCCCCAACTACCGCTTCCGTCCCGACGAGGACTTCCGCGACGAGCGTGACCGCCAGGCCGCGGCGGAGACCTTCCGGTTCGCGGATGGCGGCGGGCCGCGGGAGACCCTGCCGCTGACCGGGTTGTGGGAGTTTGCGCCCTACGAGGAACTGGGGGAGATCAGCGAGGAGTCCCGCATCTCCGGCGTGATGGAGTACCCCGACTCCGCGGGGTTGGCCTGGCGGGCCATCCCGGTGCCCGGGGACCGCAACCGGCTGCGCCCCGACGAGCGCTACGCGCACCGCTTCGCCGTGCGCTCGCGGGTCGACCTGCCCGGGTCGATGGGGGGATGCGGGTTCCACCTGGTCTTCGAGGCCATCAGCATGATCGCGACGCTCTTCGTCAACGGCCGCCGCTGCGGCGACTTCGACCTGGTCAAGAGCCGCTGGCAGGTGGACGTCGGCGACGCCCTGCGGCCCGGCCAGGCCAACGAGATCCTCCTGGTGGTCAAGGACAGCTTCTACGCCATCGCCGCCGATCCCAAGGACCCCGCCAACAACGTGCGCCGCAACCAGTACTTCCCCGAGGAACTCTTCGCTTCGAACCAGGGCGTGACCCACCGCTTCGATTTCCCGGCCGCCAACGGCCATGGCCAGGCCGGCCTGCTCGATACCGTCACCCTCGTCGCCACACGCGCCCCGGTCTACGTCGAGGATGTCTTCGTCAAACCCATGCCCGTCACCCAGCGCCGCATCGACATCGATGTCACCCTGCGCAACGCGTCACCCCGGGCAGCAACGGCACACGTCGCGAACCGGATCCGCCCGTGGCGGGACCCCGGTCCGGGAGCGGCGGCGGGGGACACCCGGATCGACGTGCCCGCCGGCGGGGCCGCAACCGTCACCCTCTCCACACCCTCCGAACCCTACGGCCTGTGGGACATCTTCGCGCCGGTGCTGCATGAGGTCGTGACCGAGGTGACGGTGGACCGGGGCGCGGCGGACCGCTGCATGACCCGCTTCGGCAACCGCGAATGGGAACTGCGAGGCAACCGCTTCTACCTCAATGGCATACCCCGGCACCTTCGGGCCGACCTCACGCATTACGGCGGCGGCGACCATCTCGAATCCATCGCGCGGGACTGGAAGGATTTGGGCGTCAACATGTTCCGGCGTCGTTTCCAGTTTCCGTGGAGCGGCATGCCTCCGCCACGGATTCTGGCCTGGATGGACGAGATCGGGATGCCGGTGCGCCAGAACGCGGGCACCTTCGACGGCCAGGTCGCCAGCTACCGGCTGGTTCAGGACGGGGGCCCGCGGAAGGTCCTCTTCGAGCGTTGGCGCCGGCAGATCCTCAACGGGGTCAGAGCCAGGCGCAATCATCCCAGCGTCTTCCTCTGGGAGCTGGACAACGAGATCGTGTACATCAACGGCCGCAACTTCGGCTGGTTGGACAGCGTGGAGCCCGAGTTCGCCGAGACGTCCCGCCAGGTCATGGCACTCGACCCCACCCGCGCCACGGTCACCGGTGGGGGGGCCGCCCTGCGGGACGAATCGCTGCCCGTGTACGGCATCCATTACTTCGAGGTGCACGACCGGCACTACCCCGACGAAGCCTACACCGGCGAGGAGTCCCTGGCGCTGGAAGGCTCCGGGCGCAGCGGCCGCGTCTGGCCGGTGCACCCCGATGCCAAGCCCATCTTCTTCAGCGAGACCGCATTCCTCCCCGGGCGCAATCCGGCCGGCTTTGCCGCGGTCGGGGGGGAGGTGACCTTCCTGGGCAAGCGGGAGTCGCGGCCGGCCAGCGGCCGTATTGCCTCCTGGCTGGCCGAAGGCTACCGCTGGAAGGGGTATGGCGGCGTGCACTTCTGGTTCGACCGCGGCTTCACCGACGGGAGCTATTCCTACGCCTGGCAGCCCGTGGCCATCCTCTGTCGGCAATGGAACTGGACCTTCGAGTCCGGCAGCACCGTCTCGCGGGACCTGCGCCTGTACAACGATCCCCCCGACAGCAGTTCCCTGCGGGCCGCCTGGACCCTCGAAGTCGCCGGCAGACGGGTGGCGGAAGAGACCCACGATCTTGTCGTGTCCCCAGGCGAGTTCCGTCCGTTCACGGCCGCGTTCCGCGTCCCCGAGGTCGAGGAACGCAGCGCCGGCGTCTTCCGTCTGCGGGCATTCCGGGGGCAGGACCCGGTATTCGAGCGGGAGATTCCCTTCTGGGTCGTGCCGCCGTCCCGGCGGGAGCCGGCGCCGGTCGACGGCGACCTGGTGGTGTGGGACCCGGACGGTTCGGCTGCGAGGCGGTTGGCCGCAACCGGGTACGGTGGGATCCGTCAGGTCACGGCCCTCGACGAGGTGCCGGACCGATTCGGGCTGCTGGTGGTCGGCCGCAACGCGATCCCCAAGCCGGCGTCCACCCACCGACGCTGGCTGGCCCTGGCCGCGGCCGGCAACCGCATGCTGTTCCTCGAGCAGGAGAACCCGCTCCACTTCCAGGCTACCCCCGCCGACGTGGAACCCACCGGACTCGACGGCCGCGTCGCATTCTCCCAGGACCTCACCCATCCCATCTTCGCGGGTATCCTCCAGGACGACCTCTGCTGCTGGGCCGGCAGCCACGTCGTCTACCGCAACGCCCTGCGCAAACCGACCAAGGGGGCCGTCTCCCTGGTGCAGTGCGACGAGGCCCTGGGCTGCAGCGCCATGACCCTGTCCGAAGTCGGTGACGGTATCCAGCTGGCCAGCCAGTTGGCCATCGGCGAGGGCCTCGATTCGGAACCTGCCGCACGACGCCTCTTCGACAACATGGTGCACTTCGCGGCAGGCTACACGAAGACCGTGCGCGACGTCCGTACCGTGACCCGGGATGCCCTGCTGGGCCGCGTCCTGGCCGAGATCGGTGTGGCCGGCGGCGCCGGCGCCGACCCTCTCGCGGCCATCGCCGAGGTCCCGGGAGGCGTGGTTGTCCTCGAAGGGACCCCGGAGAACCTGGCCCGTCTGGGCGCTGCCGCCGACACCCTCCGGGCGCACTGGGAACAGGGGGGCTGGCTGGTGGTTCTCGCCGTCACCCCCGAGTCCCTCGATGCCTTCAATGCCCTGGTCGGGCGGGAGCACATCCTGCGGCCCTTCCGCCAGGAACTCGTCCGTTTTCCGGCCACTCGGGACCCCTTGACCTCGGGGCTGACGCTGAGGGACGTGGTCATGTCCAGCGGCCGGCGGATCCAGACCTGGAACCGCGACGAGTGGCCCACCGACGATGCCTTCGATTTCATCGTCGACCTGGACGACATCGCACCCTTCTGCGAGTTCCCCCCACCGGCCTACTGGAACGACCCGGGGACCCAGGGCCCGGGAGACGACACCTGGCCCCTGAACATGGTCAACGGCTTCACCGCCGATACCCACTGGAGGATGGTGTTCTCCATCCACCTGGCCAAGGGCGATCCCAGCCGCTGGACCATGCGCCTGCCGCGGTCCGAGACCATCCGCGAGGTCCGCATCACCCCCAACCGCATCTACCACAGGATCACCGGCATTCGGCTCGCCTTCGACGACGGCGAAGAGAGCCCGCGGACATTCCGCCTCGATCCGGGCGCGGAGAACCAGGTCCTGACCCTCGATCCCCCCGTGCGGGCCTCGACCCTCGAACTGACCATCACGGACTGGGAGAAGAGCGGCAGAGCGGACGTCGTGGGCATCGACAACCTCGAGATTCTGGTGGCGCGTGACGAGGATTTCTACGCCCGGGTCCGGCCCCTGCTCAACATCGGCGGCCTGGTGCGCTACCCGAGAGGTAGGGGCGGCGTGCTGCTGAGCCAATACGTGTTCCGGGAGCGGGAAACAAACCCGGTGAACCTCGACAAGAAACGGACCGTGCTGGCCACACTGCTGCGCAACCTGGGAGCCGCCTTCTCGGGGGAACGTCTGGCCATACCGGGCTTCAACCTGTCCTACCGACCCTCGAGCCTGGAGGGCTTCGCGAACCTCTATGTCACCCGGCAGCAGGGCTGGCCCGGGCGCGACGGCGATCTCGGCGCCATGCCCAGGGGAGAGAACCGGTTTGCCGGCGTGCCCTATGTCAGCCGCGATTTCACCACCTCCCCGCTGGAGACGGCGGTCACCCTCCGGCACGGCCGCTTCCGCAGCAACGCGCAGAGCGACGCCGTGCGGGGCATGGCGGCGAACGGCCGCGCCGACGCCGTGTTCTTCCTGCACACGTTCCTGCCGGCGAGGGAGTGGCGCCCCCGGCGCCCGGAGGACGAGCCCCCTGTGGTCTTCCGCTACCTCGTCCACTACGACGACGGCAGCGAGGCGCCCGTGGACGTCGTGCTCGGGCGCGGCGTGGGTCCCTGGCAGACCGCCGAACCCACGGCCCTGCCCGGCGCCGAGATCGCCTGGGCCGCCAGGCTGCAGGGCAGAGAGGACCACGCCGTCGTCTACCAGATGCAGTGGAACAACCCCCATCCCGCCAGATCCATCGCCGGCATCGACCTGCTCTACGGAGACCAGGGCGACACCTGGGGCGCTCCCGTACTCCTCGGGATCACCACGGCGACCGTGCTCGAGTGAGGCAGGGGAAGGGGGACCCGGACGGGTGGGCCGGACCTCGCCACGGTCACCCCGATCTCACCATGGTCAACGTGGAACGCGCGCACACGGAACGCCCGGAGGAGAGGCGCTGGGGCCCGCCCTCCTCGGCGGTATGCCGAACCGGCGCAGCCCGGAGGAAACGCCCTGGAGCCCGCCGTCCTCGGCGGTATGCCGAACCGGCGCCGGTACGGCGGAGGATCCGCCTTCGTCAGGGCTTTGGGCCGGCGGGAACAGCGGACGAAGACGTCGCCCGGGCCCCGCCCCGGGCCCGGACCGGACGAAAACAAGGCACACCGAACCAAGCCCAGGAGACGACCATGCCACGCCCGAACATCCTCTTCGCCTTCGCCGACGACTGGGGACGCTACGCAAGCGCCTACCGCCGCGTCGAGGGGGACCGGACCCCCAATGCCCTCATCGATACCCCCAACGTCGACCGCGTGGCCCGGGAAGGGGTCCTCTTCACCAACGCCTTCGTCCCCGCACCGTCCTGTACCCCCTGCCGCAGTTCGCTGCTGGCCGGACGCTACTTCTGGCAGACCGGGCTGGGCGCCATCCTGCAGTGCGCGGTCTGGGACGATGCCATTCCCAGCTACCCCCTCATCCTCGAAGAGGCGGGCTACCACATCGGCTACACCTACAAGGCCTGGGGCCCCGGCGTGCCCCCCAACCAACCCTACGGCGGCGCCCGCACCGCCTACGCCCCCGCCGGAAACCGCTTCGGACGCTTCTCCCACGTCGCCACCGAACTGGCCCCGAACCTCGGCGTCGAGGCCGCCAAGAACGTCCTCTACGACGAGGTGCGCCGCAATTTCGACGCCTTCCTCAACGCCCGCCCCGCGGACAAGCCCTTCTGCTACTGGTGGGGACCCACCAATACCCACCGCACCTGGGAGCGGGGTTCGGGCAAGGCCCTCTGGGGTCTGGATCCCGGTGACCTCGAAGGGCGCCTGCCGGGGTTCCTGCCCGATGTGCCGGACATCCGCGAAGACGTCTGCGACTACCTGGGCGAATGCCTGGCCTTCGACGCCGGGCTGGGGGTGCTGCTGCAACGGCTCGAGGAGACGGGGGAGCTGGACAACACGCTGATCGTGGTCAGCGGCGACCACGGCATCCCGGGCTTCCCGAGGGGCAAGTGCAACCTCTACGACATCGGCTCCGAGGTCGCCCTCACCGCGCGTTGGCCCGGCCACATCCGGCCCGGCCGGACCGTCGACGACATGGTCAACATCATGGACCTGGGGCCGACCTTCCTCCAGGCCGCCGGGATCGAACCCCCGGAGTGCATGTGCGCCCGCGGACTGCTGGACGTGCTCGAAGCCCCCGGCAACGGCCAGATCGACCCGACGCGGACCTTCGTCGTCACCGGACGCGAACGCCACGTGGCCCGCGCCCGGGAAGGCAATCTGCCCTATCCCCAGCGCGCCATCCGCACCCACGACTTCCTCTACATCCGCAACTTCGAGCCCGAACGCTGGCCCATGGGCGATCCCGGCGGCATGGACAACCCCGACGCCGCGCCGCCACCCTACGAGAAACTCGCCTCGGATACCTTCGCGGTCTACCCCGACATGGACGCCGGCCCCACCAAGGCATGGATGGTCCACCACCGCGGCGAAGAACACGTCCGACTGCTCTTCGAAATGGGATTCGGCCGACGCCCCGCCGAGGAACTCTACGACCTCCGCACCGACCCGCACCACCTCCACAACCTGGCGGCCGACCCGGCCTGCGACGCGGTGCGCAGAGACTTGTCCGAACGCCTCCTCGACGTGCTCCGGGAGCATGGCGACCCGCGCCTGGTCGAGGCGGAGTGCCGCTACGAGCGTCTCCCCTACACCGGGGTCCCCGAGCCGCCGCGGCGGTAAACGCCTCGGAAATGCTACATATCTCGTTGCGATGGAAGGACCATGGACAATGGACCATGGACCATGGACAATGGACAATGGACTCATCGAACGCCCAACGCCCAACATCGAACGTCGAATGGGAAAGCTAAGGGCTCGCGAACGGAAATACGGTGACGTTGGTGGGAGCGCCGGCGGAGGCAGCGTGCACCCGGGCCGGCGGCGCCCATACCCGCGGCGG
>JAFGRS010000365.1 GCA_016935045.1 Lentisphaeria bacterium
GGGGGGGAGGGGCGCGGAGCGGAGCAGATGGAGGCCATGGATGGACATTGGATTCGGCTCAGGGAAGCGCCCGTTCCGCCGCCGTCTGGCGCTGGGCCTGGGCGCGTTGGCCTGCCTGTGTGCGGCTGGACTCTGCCGTGGCGCGTCGCAGGCGCCCAGGCGGGAAGAACGCCTGGCTCTCGAAGCTCTCCAGGGACGGATCCGGGGGCAGATCGTGTGGGAGAGCAACCGCTCGGGCCAGTGGGAGTTGTACGCCATGGCCGCGGATGGGTCCGACCCGCACCAATTGACCCGCCTGGCCTCGCCCGGTGAGGCAGGGACGTATCGGAAATACCTGCGGCCGCGCCTGTCGCCCGACGGGTCGACGGTGCTCTTCGCCTACGGCAGGGCGGGCGCGCCGTGCGAGGCATGGACGATCTCCAGCAGCGGGCAACTCGCCATGAAGCGGACCGTGGGCGCTCCGCTGGATTGGTTTGCCGACGGCAGGCGTTTCGCCTTCGTGCGGGACTACAAACTCTGGTGCCATGATCTGAGAACCGGTAAGGACACCGCACTTGCCCAGACGCCGCTTCCCGTGGATGGCAGCGACGGCGACCTCGTGGGGGCTGTGACGCCGGACTTCCGCGCGGCCGTGTTCCAGACGCTGCGGGGCTCGGTTTTCCTCGAATTGACCGGATCGTCGGTGCCGCGGTCACTGCCGGGGACGGAGCCGCGGCTGACCGCGGACGGGCGTTTTGCCTACTGGGTGGCGGAGGGACGCGAGGTACGCTTCGCCGATGTGGACGGCAGGCGGGACCGGTCGCTGTGGGCTGTGTCCCCGGGCGGCCCCCCGGGGCGCGTGTCCTGTCCGACCGTGAGTGCGGACGGCCGCTGGCTGATCTTCTGCGGGACGACGGCTGACGACGCCCCGGACGGCGGGGATTCCGAGCTGTTCCTGCAGGAGCTGGAGAACTGGAAGCCCACGGGACCGGCCGTCCGCCTCACCTTCCACCCGCGGACCGACCGCTGGCCCTGCATCTGGACGGCAGCGTCCGCGCCGGCGGAGACGACCGGCGAGACAACGGCCCCACAGGTGGGGGCGGCCGGGGCGGCCGGGGCGGGCGAACGCCCTCGGGACCTACCCATCTTCTTCTTCACCGCCGAGGGGGCGGCCCCCGAATACGGCGGCGATTGGGGGCTGTGGCCCCAGATCGACCAGTGCCGCGGGGACCTCACCTTCCTGCCCGGCGGCGACGCCGAGGGCGGCCCGGGTGGCGCTGTCCGGATCGACTATACCCTCCGTGCCGAACCGCGGAGCTTCTCGCTCTGGACCACGCCCCGCAACGACCTCGTCGACCTCTCCTCCTTCCGCGCCTTCGTGATGTACGCCAAGGGCTCCGTCCCCTCCTTCACCCTCGTGGTCAAGGACCGCAACGCGCGGGACCCCAACGAGCCCGACGGGATCGCGGACGCAGTCGTCCGGGGCGTCACCGCCGAATGGCAGCGTTTCGAGGTGCCCTTCCAACGCTTCCTTCCCCGGCGACGCGACGCCCACGTCGACTGGCGCACCGTCAACCACGTCGGGATCGCCCTGATTGCCCCGGCCAATGCCGAGGCCGGGACGCTGTTCGTGGACAACCTCCGCGCGGCGCCCGCCCCACGACCCTGAAACCAGCCCCGGCGGCGCGCCGGAGCCGGCGGTCTGACCTGCCCAGGCCTCAGACGGCCCTACACGTCTGCTCAGAACACCGCCGCAACCGGAACCTGAGGGTGAACCCAGTAGGCGCCACGAGCCGAGTGGCGCAATTCCCGGTAGGCGCCACGAGCCGAGTGGCGCAATCGGGAAGAGAGTCGCGCTCGGCTCGCGCGACCTACCGCAAGACGGTCCCGCTCGGCTCGCGGGACCTGCTTCAGGCTGCCCCGTGGTGTCAATTCCGCTGCTGCCGGGCGACGCGAACCTGACCCGCGATTAGCATTCCTTAATAATTGCCATTTTTTACCCTCATACGCTGGGAATTCTTTCCGGCTGTGTTACAATAGGGGCATGTGTCCGAGTGTCGTCCGGCTGGTTGGTCATGCCTGGTCCTGCCGGGTGCCTGGCGGGGGCATGGCCAGCGGTTCTGGCGGTGTCGAAGGCCGCGGTTGGCTTCCGGCCGGGGGGAACGCAAGTGGGACGCAGAAAGAGGCTATCATGAGCTGTTTGTGTCGTCGTGCGAGTCAGCGTCGTTTCACTCTGATCGAGTTGTTGGTGGTGATCGCGATCATCGCGATTCTGGCCGCCATGCTGCTGCCGGCCCTGTCGAAGGCGCGTGAGAAGGCGCGGACCATCAGTTGCGCCGCGAACCAGAAGCAGGTCACTCTGGGTCTGTTCATGTACGTGGACGACAACAAGGAGCGTCTGTTGGCCAGCGAGTGGAACGACACGACCCATCCGGCCATGCCGCCCTGGTGGGACGCCCTGGGGTCCTATGTAGGCGACCGCAAGGCGATGGCGTGTTCGGACTACTCGGGCCCCTACCACAACACCTATCCGCAGCGCATCACGGCCCCGGATCCGGGTTTTGGCTACATGTGGTCGGAGCATGTTCATGCCCGCGGCTACTCCGTCGGGCAGGTGAAGAAGCCGTCGGAGCGCCTCAGCTTCGCCGAGGGGAATCACGCGGTGAACGGCTGGAACTGGACGAACCTCTCGACCCTCGCCCGGAAGGGCCCGGATCACACCAACGGCTGCAACGGGGGGTATCTCGATGGGCACGTGGCCTGGATGAACTTCCTGCAGTACGCGCCGATGGTATCGGACGTGATCCTGCCGTAACGTCGGGTCCGGCGTGTGGCCGCGGCCGTCGGGCGCCTGCGGGAACGCTGGATTGCGCCGCCGGA
>JAFGRS010000366.1 GCA_016935045.1 Lentisphaeria bacterium
CGGGGTTCTGCGTTCTGCGTTCGGCGTTCAGAACGTCAGCGCTTATGGGGGTCAGGGGTAGTCCCGGGCGGCGAGGGCGGCGATTCCGGTCTGGAAGATATCGGCCGTTTCGCGGGTGACCCGGGCGAGGTGTTGGAGGAGATCGGCGCCGTTGTGTTGGGGTCCGAGGGCTCGTCTGGCGAGGGCGTCGAGCTGGGTTGTTTGGGTTGGCAGGGCATGGGTCTGGCGGTCTTCGAGGATCTGCAGGAAGTGTTCGATACGGCGGAGGGTGGCGTAGTGCTGGAGGAGGCGTTCGGCGGTGTCCGGGTCGAGGACCCGGGCTTGGACGAGCGCCCGGATGGCATCCATGGTCCCGGGAGTGAGGACACTGGGGTGTCGGTGTGCGTGGGCCAGTTGGAGTGCCTGGACGAGGAATTCGACGTCGCGGATGCCGCCTGGTCCGGTTTTGATGTCGATGGTTGTGGGGGATGCATGGGTACGGACGGCCTTGGCGCGGAGTGTACGGATGGAGGCGGCGATCTGGGCCGGGTCGGCGGGTAGTCTCAGCACGGCATGGAGGCCGTGAAGGAGTCGGCTGCCGAGCTGGCGGTTGCCGGCGACGGGTCGTGCCTTGAGCAGTGCCTGGCGTTCCCAGAGTGCGGCGGCGGTGTCGTAATACCGCTGGGCGGCGGGGAGGGAGACGGCGAGGGTCCCGGCCCGGCCGTAGGGTCGGAGGCGGAAGTCGACGCGGTAGAGGAAACCTTCCGCGCTGTGTCCCATGAGGTCGGCACGCACGGTTTCCAGGAGGCGCTCGAAGAATGGCTGGGCGCTGTCGGTGCATTCGGGTTCTTCCTCGAAGACCCCGACCAGGTCGATGTCGCTGCTGTAGTTCAGCTCGCGGCCGCCGCACTTGCCGAAGGCGAGGATGCAGAAGCGGTCGAGGTCCGGGGGGTCTGCCGTCCGTTGGGCCAGTCTGCCGTAGGCCTCGCGGGTGCACCAGTCCAGGATGGCCTCGGCGAGATCGGCGAGGTCGGCGGTGACCCGGTGCACGGGCACTTTCAGGAAGAGATCGCGGATGCCGATGCGCAGGATTTCGCGGCGGCGGAATCGGCGCACGGCGTCGAGGCGTTGGCCGGGGTCCTGGCCGGCCTTGGTGACGAAGGCTTCGAGACGGCGGCGCATGTCGGCGGCATCCCCGTCGCTGTGGAGCACGTCGGGGTCCGTGGCCCAGGCGATGAACTCGGGGTTGCGCACCAGCACGTCGGCCAGAAACTGGCTGGTGGCGAAGACCCCGAGGAGGATTTCGAGCCGGCGCGGCTGCAGCAGGAGTTCATCGAAGTGGGCCGCCGGGGCTGCCAGGCTGCCGACGAACCTCTCCCAGTTGTTGAGGGCCATATCCGGATCGGCGGTAAAGCGGAGGACGTCCATGGCGAGGACCGCCAGCCGCAGGAAGGTGTCCATCCGGGGTCCCGCTCCGGCGAGACTCCTGAGGTTGTGCAGGGCCCGCTGGGGGTCCGTGAGTCCCGCGGCGCTCAGGACGCGGGCGCAGCGGGACTCGGGGGTTTGTCGCCCCAGGAGCACGTCCACGATGTTGCCCTGCCCGGAGCCGGGCACGGCCTCCCGGCCGAAATGCTCCTGTACGAAGGCGCGCACGACGGCGGTTTCGGTTTCGAAGTCGATGTAGAGCTGGCGGTCGACGTCGAGTTCCCGCCGTTTCCGGTATCCCATGCGTCGGGCCAGGTGCCTGTATTCCAGGCTGGCGGGATCGGGCAGGAAGAGGTCCAGTGCGTGGCCGCGGAGCATGCGCAAGGCATTGATGAGGCGGCGGAGGAAGTCGTAGGCGCGGGTCAGACGGTTGGTTTCGGCTGCTTCGAGGACGCCGACACGGGCCAGGACGTGCAGGGCCTCGTGGATGCGGGGTGTGCGCAGTTCCGCCCGGCTGCCGCCGTGCATGACCTGGAGCATCTGCACGCAGTACTCGATGTCCACCAGGGCGCCCGGGCTGAACTTGGCATTGGGACGCTCCCCGGGGACCTTGCTCGAGAGCTGCTTCTCACGCAACCGGTGCACTTCGGTCAGGGAAATGGCCGTGCTCTCGTAAACGAACTGGTCCCGCAGGCGCTCGATGCGAGCCCCCAGGTCCGCATCCCCCGCCACCGCCCGCAGGCGCACCAGCGCCAGGCGTTCGTAGCTCCTGGCGGCGCCCCCCGGACCGTAGTAGCGGCAGAAGCTGTCCAGGCTGCAGGCCAGGGGCCCCGCACTGCCGTAGGGACGCAGCCGCAGGTCGATGCGGAAGACCCCCTCACGCTTGGCGGTGACGAAGCCGGTGACTTCCTGGACCATGGCATCGAAGAACTGCGCGTTGGCGATGGGCTCGCGGCCGTCCGTGGCGCCGTTGTCGGCATAGACGAAGAGCAGTTCGATGTCCGAGGCGTAGCCCAGGGCCACGCCGCCGAACTTGCCCAGTCCGGCCACGGCCCAGGATGTGGGCATGCCGCCGACGGTGCGGGGGGAGCCATGGCGGGCCTGCAGGCGTTGGCAGATGGCGTTCAGTGCCGTTTCGAGGACCATTTCGGCGATGCAGGTGAGGGGTTCGGCGAGGTGGCGCGCGTCGGGGTCCGCATCGAGGAGATGCTGGAGGTCGACGCGGAACATCTCGTGGTCCTTCCAGGCATTGAGTGCCTGGCGCAGGGCTTCGGGGGCCGTGCATCCCGCCAGGGCCTGGTGCAGGCGTGCCCGCAGGGCGGTTTGGGAGAAGTCTTCGCGGACGTGTTGTGCCCGGGACTGGAGCAGGGGCAGGAGCGTCTCGTACTGGGCATGGATGAAGTCTTCCCAGAGGAAGTCGCTGGCGCCGAGGACGCGGGCGAGGTCCCGCAGGGCGTCGGGTTCGTCGAACTGGGTCAGCCAGCGCTGGCGGTCCGGGTCGTGGAAGACCTCTTCCGTGAGTTTCTCGAAGCGGGTCAGGGCCGTGTAGGGGTCGGGGGCGCTGCCGAGGCAGTAGGTAAACTGCTTGGTGAGGGCCACGGAGAAGCGGAGCTGATCGAGTCGGTCCGGGGCGAGGATGCGTCCGCCGCGCCGGTCGAGCACGTCGATGCGGTCGGAGACCTGCCCGTCGTGGCTGGTGCTGATGGCAACGCGCTCGATGCTGATCCCGTGCAGGGCCAGGGCGTTGGCCAAGGTATAGAGGAAGAAGGGGGTGTCCTGGGAATGCACCTCCAGGCGGGTGAAGGGTCCCTCGTTGCCGACATGGATTTCGACGGGGTAGAGGGCGACTTCGGCGGTCCCGGCCAGGCCTTCCATACGGCGGGCGACCTGTTCGTAGACGAGATGCCTGGCCCGAACGGCCTCTTCCTCACGGCCGGTCGCGAGCCGTTCCAGGACCTGGGCCAGGCGCCGGCGCAGGTCCTCCGACCACGCCTCCACGTCCCCCGGGTCACACAGCCCCTCGAATCGGTCGATGATGCGGCGGCGCTGGACGTGGGCCTCGCGCCGGCGGCCGGGCCGGGACCGGCGCCGGGTCTCCGACGCCGGGACGCGCCGGGAGGTGAACACGTCTCCCGAGAGAACGCTGAACCCCATGGCCCCGAGGATGCCGGTGATCAGCGAGAACAGGGCCGGGTAGTCGTGGGCAACCACCGTGCACGCCAGGCGTCCCGGCCGGGACGAGTCCACGGCAACCGCGACGGGGTGCGCGGGGCCGAGCCGGCTCAGCATCTCACGGTGCTGCAGGGCCTGCTCGAGGGTGAAGGCGTCCCGGTAGCGGTCCCCCCAGGCCTGCAGAGAACGCTCCGCCTCCGCCACGGGGAGGCCGAGGGCACGGGCGAACTGCTCCGCGGTGAACCCCATCGTAGTCCTTTCCTGCCTGTCTCCGTGCCTGTCTGCGAGGCGCCCGCGGCGCCCGGGAGCGGTCTCGGGCCGGGCCGTCCCGGATGCCGTTGGGGCCGCACCGGGCCTGTCCCTCTCCGCGTTGCCTCCGGATCTCCTCCGGGGGGCATCCCTTCAGGGGATTGCCGGTACGGGGTCCCCGGCTCCGGCGCCGCTCCCGGGCCGCAGGGCCGCCGCCAGCCGGGGAAGGACTTCCACGGCCTCCCTGCGGTTCAGCTCGAAGAGCACGAACCCCCGCGCCCCCGCGGCCCGGGCCGTATTGACCTGGCGCAGGACCCCCAGGGCATCCAGGTCCCCGGTGGACATGCCGATGCCGGGGTAGAGGGCCGTCGGCAGTCCCCGCAGGCAGGCCATCTGCCGGCGCACGTCGTCCCGCTGGGCCCCGGCTTCGTCGTGGTAGTTCATGGGGCAGAGGAAATCGACGGACCCCGAGCGGGCCCAGGCGACCCAGTCCTGCCCCACGGTGTCCCGGCAGGACGCCCAGTTGCTGAACACAGCTGCCGAAAGCCGTGCTCCCGGGCGTGCGCGGCGCAGGGCCGTGGCCATCTCCGCGACCAGGGAGGTGATCGTGTCC
Organism: Lentisphaeria bacterium; assembly: GCA_016935045.1. GTDB lineage: Bacteria > Verrucomicrobiota > Lentisphaeria > Oligosphaerales > JAFGRS01 > JAFGRS01. The sequence continues at coordinate 4,439 of JAFGRS010000366.1, forward strand.
CGGCGGAACTGCCGCC
>JAFGRS010000367.1 GCA_016935045.1 Lentisphaeria bacterium
CGTGCCCGCCGGGATCACGATCGCCTCGCCCTTCTTGAGCCCCGAAGCCACCGCGCCGATGGCTGCGCCCTTGCCCGCGCCGTCGCCGCCGTCGATGACCCCGCCGATCACCGCACCGGCCGCCGCGCCCTTGGCGGTCTTGCCGATGGACCGTGCCCCGGCCTCGGCATGGGGCCCCGTGCTGATCGCGACCGCTCCGCCGGCCAGCACGATCTCGGTCAGCCGGATGTCCAGTCTGCTCTGGCCTACCAGGCGGCGCGCCTGCGCCGAGTCCTCGACCCGCCCGAGCAGCTTGCTGCCGGCCTGCACCGCAACCGTCCCGTCCGCGGCCGCCAGGTCCGTCTCCAGGGTCGCCGTGAAGCGCTTCCCCTTCGCGTCCGCGCTGGAAACCGCGTCGACCATCCGCACCAGCAACACCGCGCCGGCAGGAACGGTCACCGCCGCCGGGGCAACCGCCGCTCCGGTAGCAGGGACAGCCGGGGGCGCCGCAGCCGGGGGCGCCGCCGGGGGCGCCGCCGGGGCGGTGAACGTCACCGCCACCGCCTGGGAGGTCTCGAACACCTGCACCCCGGCCTCCGTCTCGAAACGGATCGTGCCGGCCGTGCCGCCGACATAGGTGCCGTTGAGCACCTTGCCATCCTTGAGTTCCAGGACGTCACCGCGGGCCGCGCCAACCAGCAACACCGCGCCGACAAGAGGGGCACAACGGCAAGCCGCCACCCGTGCAGAAAACCGACCGAACCGCCTGAGGATTGCCTTGATCATCGTGTCGACTCCGTTTGGGTATGCCGCATTCTCATTCATCTCGCTGGTCCGCGGCCTGACGCACTTCCCGGACATACTCCAGACCCCGTGTCTCGCTGACCAGCCGGAACTCCAGTTGGGGCGCCTCCGCGGCCGTCTCCATGACCGCCAGAAGGCGTAGGAACGGCAGCGACCGCACCCGCTGCTCCAGACTCACCTCGTCGGGCCACTCCTCGGTGTAGCAGACCGCATCGGGCCGACCGGCGTCCGCCCAGACCGCACAGCGTACATCCGGGCTCTCCGCCTGGGCTGACAACACCACCGACCACAGCGCCCGGATCGTTTCCGTCACGTGCCCTGGCTTGGCGGTCAGGTTGAGGTGGATCTGCACCATGTAGCCCCCTTACGCAGGGGCCCTGCCATCGGCCGATATATAATTCTTAAGTATTTGCGGCCAAGTGACTAATGGCATGCGCATGGGGCCCGTCCGAAGTGCCGAGGCGAGGTGCCTGCGCACGGCATTTCGGGTGTTGCACGAAATGCCGGAGAGCGGGTGCCGGGCAGGAGGGAGGATCCCCCACGGGAAAACGGCGACCGGTCGCGGCCTGTGGGTGTGACCGCGCAGCACCAGAGGGGCTGGAGCGCTCCGGTCATACCTCGTGCCCGCCCGGGGCCCCATGGCCGGGGCGTCCGTGAGAAGGCACGGGCTGGGAGGCTACTCGCCTGCCCTGTTCATGAACCGCGAAGGACGCGAAGGGACACGAAACCAACCATCTGTGGGCCAGTGGGTCGCCGTGATCCACCGTGCCGGCGCCGAGCGACGGCAGGCACGTTCCCGGCCCTCACACGGGTGCACCAGGTACGGCGGAAACCGCCGCCTCCATTCCCCTGCGTGCGCGCGCCGGGCCCATCCCGTTTCCCGCCGGATCAGGACGTCGGACGCTACTGGCCAGGATGATGCACGGAAGAACCACGAATGGACACGAATCCACACGAAGGAGAAGCCGTTGCGGGGCTTCGGAGTGGGACGCAACGGGAGGTCTTCGTCTGCCGTCTCCCGTGCCGGGACTCGTTGCGCCCATTGGTGTTCATTCGTGGTCATTCGTGGTCCGTGGGTAGATCAAGCAGGGGGGGGTCTGCGGATGCCGAACTTGGCCATGCGGCTCTCGAGGGTGCTCGGCTTCATCTGCAGCAGTTCGGCGGCCCCCCCCTTGCCGCGGACGCGCCAGCCGGTCAGTTCGAGCACACTGCGGATGTGGTTGGCCTCGGCGTCCCGCATGGTCAGGCTGCCTGAAGCCGGGGCCGAATCCGCCTCGGGCAGCGCCAGGACGAGTGTCCGTCCCGTGGCCGTGATCATGGCGCGCTCGACGACGTTGCGCAGTTCGCGGACATTCCCCGGCCAGGAATACCGCGCCAGAGCGGCGATGCTGGTCTGACAGACCGTGTCGACCTGCCTCCCCATGGTCCCGGCGAACTCGCCCACCAGGGCCGCGACCAGCGCCGGGATGTCCTCCCGGTGTTCGCGCAGGGGCGGGACCTTGATGGGGAAGACGTTCAGGCGGTAGTACAGGTCCTGGCGAAAGCGCCTCTCCCGGACGGCCTTCTCCAGGTCCTGATTCGTGGCCGCGACGATGCGTACGTCGACGGCGATGGACTTGGGGTTGCCGAGTCGCTCGAAACGCCTGTCCTGCAGCACACGGAGCAGCTTCGCCTGCACCTCGGGAGGCATGTCACCGATCTCGTCGAGGAACAGGGTCGAACCATCCGCCAGCTCGAAGCGCCCGACCTGCCGCGACAGCGCCCCCGTATAGGCCCCCTTCTCACGCCCGAACAGCTCGCTTTCGATCAGCGCCGCGGGGATCGCGGCGCAGTTCACGCTGACCATGGCGCGGTCACGGCGGGGGCTGAGGTCGTGGATGGCGCTTGCCAGCAGTTCCTTGCCCGTGCCGGTTTCGCCCAGCAGCAGCACCGTGGAACCCGTGGCGGCCACCTGCTGGACCTGGTCCATGACCCGGCGCATGGGAGCACTCGCGGCCACGATCCGCGAGTGGCCATGGCACACCTTCATCTCCTGGCGCAGGTAGACGTTCTCGTTCTGCAGCCGGTCGCGAAGCTGCCGCACCTCATCCAGGGCCTTGCGGAGAGCCTCTTCGGCTTGCCTGCGGGCCGTGATGTCCTGGAGTACCCCGGCCATGCGCGTCGCCCGACCGGTCGCGTCCCGTGCCAGGACCTGGGACAGATGGCTGAGCCAGATCGTGCCGCGCATTGGGTGCAGATAGCGGTACTCCGTGGCAGACCGCTCCTTCCCCCCCTCCCGTAGCTCCCGGCTGATCTCGAGTACCCGCGGCTGGTCCTCGGGGTGAAGGTGGGCCACCCAAAAGTCCCGTCTACCCGCCTCTTCCCCCGGGCACATGCCGGTGAGCGCCCGGGCCCGTTCGTCCATGAAAGAGAGACCGAGGTCCTCCCCCGACTCGTAGAAACCCAACTCGGCGATGTCAACGGCCGCGGCCAGGCGCTGCTCGTTCAGGCGCTGGCGCTCCTCCGCCGCCTTGCGGGCGGAGATGTCTGCCGTGATGCCCATGAGGCGGGGGCCCGGAGCGCCGGGCGCCAGGCGCCCGCGCGAGACCATCCAGCGGACCTCGCCATCGGGGCGGACGATGCGGTACTCGACCACCGACAGCGCCGCCGAACCGAGGGCCCGGTCCATGGCTTCACGGACATGCCGGCGGTCCTCCGGGTGCACCAGGGCGAGGAGACTCTCGACCGTCAGCTCGGTGGCCGGCGCCAGGCCGAACAGCTCGTGGATCTTGGGGCTGAGCCAGAAGCGCGCCGCCTTCACATCCAGCTCCCACGGCCCGGCATCGGCCGCCTCGATGGCCAGGGAGAGCCGCGTTTCACTCTCGCCGAGGGACTGTTCGTCCAACTTGCGGGCCAGGGCGCTGGCGAAGACGTCGGCAAGCAGTTGCAGGCGGTTCACCAGGGCAGGGGGCCAGGGCCTCTCCACGCCAACCACGCAGAAGTTCAACGCCCCGAAGCCCGTACGCCCCCCCGCCGAGAGGGGAAGACTCAGGATGGACTCGATGCCGTAGTGCCGCAGCAACTCGAGGTCCCGCGCGGCCGCCGGGGGAGCATCGCTGAGTCGGGACAGGGCAATGTGCTCTCCCCGACGCACCACCTCCAGGCCCCACGGACAGTAGCGCTCCGCGTCCATCACCTCCGGCAGAGCCGGGAAATCGGGCGGCCGGTGGATATGGGTCATCCGCAGGGACCCGGGATGGTCTGGGGAGACCTGCCACAGGGTCGCGACGTCCAGACCCAGAAACTCGCAGATGCGACGCTCCGCGGCGCTGATCTGGGAGTCGACCTGGTCCCCCGGCAGCCGCACGAAGCGGGCCGAGATGTCCGCCAGCAACGTCTCGAACTCCAGCTGTTTCCGCAGTTCATCGTTCACGGTAGCGCACGCACTCCGAAACATCCCTGCTGGGTGCCCAACGTCCACCGCAACCGCATACTGCGCGCGCGGTCCTGTGGGGGCGTCTGATTGCGGCCAGAGGCTGTTCCAGGCCTCTGGCTCGCCATCGGGTCACGTTGCCGGAATCGTCACCAGCCAAACACAAGCGTCCCACGGAACGCTCGCCTGCGGGCACCATGCCCCATATCCTATACTTAGGCATATCCATTTAGCCGGAGTTGGTTCCGTCGCCTTGGCGTGACGTCAGACTATGTGCTTGAACCGTGCCGTCGCCGACTTC
>JAFGRS010000368.1 GCA_016935045.1 Lentisphaeria bacterium
CGGAATCCAGCCCTCGACGCGAGATTCTGTGAAACTCGCGTCAGGAGTACCCGTTTGGCGGCCACCAGTGGACGCTAAACGGGTACGTGTGGGACTGCGCGCCAAGTCTCTCCCTAATCGTTCCGGCGTTCGCGCCGGTGGGGCGGCTGAAGGCGGGACTGCGAACCCGGGCCTCCCCATGACATGGCTCCGGAACGCGCGTCTCAAGGCGTCCTGATGGTCCTTTGCCTCCCAGGCCGGCTGCCATTCCACTCCCGGCGCTGCCTCCCCTTTGTCGGGCGCTTGGGGGCGCCGGCAGGAGTGACCCCTGCGGCCCGCCTGCCAACCGCTGCTTCCCTTCGCGTGTTTGGCGGTCCATGAAGAGAAGAGGTCAGAGTCCCAGCCAGTCCTCCGGGCGCGTGGGTGCTCCCGGGGGCCGGGACAACACCGCCGCGGCGTGGCGGGCGTAGACGCCGCGCACATCCCGGGCATAGGCTTCCAGGACCTTGCGTCCCTCGCCTTCCCAGTCGCCGCAGCGGTACAGCACCCGCGCCAGGATCAGGTTCCGGACCCCGTTCCTGTTCCGCGAAGGCAGGCGTTCCGGCTGTTCGGGCGTCACGGTGGCCTCGGCGCGGCCACAGCGGACCAGCAGCCGGCCGAGGGGTTCCGCGGCGGCCGGGTCCCCGAGCTGTTCGAGGGCTTCACAGACGGCCCGGTAGTGGCTGAAGCGTTCGCCGTTGCCCTGGCCGAGGCCGTCGAGCTTCTCGAGCATGATGGGCAGGGCCCGCCGGTCCCGTGTTCGACCGAGCGCGATCAGGTAGCTGTCCAGCCAGGTGATGCAGGGGAAGTAGTCCCCGATGTTCTCGGCATCGTATTCGGTGGTTCCGCTGACCACCTCGGCCAGGGTCCCGAAGCCGGTGGGATCGCCCATGATCCCCAACACGTGGGCGCAGCGCAGGCGGCAGCCCGGCTGGGCCGCGGCCCGATAGGCCTCCCGCAGCATGGGGGCGGCCCGATCCCAGGATGCCAGAAGCACCCCCAGACGGCTGTAGTCGGTCTCGGCCAACTGCCGCACGGCCTCGCGGACCGCCTCTTCCGGGAGCGGGTAGGAGTCGCCGTGGGACACGATTTCGGGCGTCAGGCACTCGGTTTCGATCAGGTGGCGCTGCAGGGCGCGGACGTCCACTCCGCGCGTGTCGCCGCCATTCCGTGCGGCCATGGCCGCCGCGCAGCCCGCGGCGTAGCCCAGGTTCTGCAGACAGGGCTGCATGCGCAGGGAGGGGATGGCATCGCGGTGGGCGCTCAGGGCGAGTCCCACCACCAGGATGCCGTCGAGGCCCTTGGGCAGCAGGCAGCGGTAGGGGGTATGGGCGATGCCGCCGAGGTGGTTGTTGATCAGGTAGTAGGGATGGATCGTGTAGCCATGGGAGTCCAGCCTGCCTCCCTGGCTGATGCCCACCGTGTCCGGGAAGGTGCGCCGGTTGACGATATCGAGGGGAGAGAGGACGATGTCGCCGAGGACGCGGCGTCGTTCCCGGGTGTCGATGAGCTGGCCGAGGTCCCAGGCGCCCGGGTAGCGCCGCTTGGCGGCCACGAAGGCCGTGCGCACGTCCACCATGTCGGTTTCGTCGACGTAGGTCCAATCCGTGTTGATGTAACTGGCGCCCAGTTCCTTCTGGGGCAGCCCGGTGCCCTGCATGGCGACCGTTTCGGCACCCACGTACAGGGGTTGCGCCCCGGCGGCAATGGCCACGTCCCCGTTGCCCGTTGCGTCCACCACCGTCCGCGCCAGCACCACCCCGCGACCCTCCGGCGTGGCCACCAGGATGCCCCGGACCCGGCTGCCGTCCACAAACGCGCCGCAGGCCAGGGCCCCGAACCAGATCTCTCCCCCCGCCCGGCGGATCTCCCGGCGCCACCATTCCGCCTTCCCATCCACGTAGCTGGCGGAACGCAGGGAGGCAACCCCGGCCTCCACCTCCGCCGTGAAACCCTTGCGGTAGCCGGCACAGTAAACTCCGATCATGCCGACCGTGCCGACGCCGCCGAGGTCGCTCAGGGCCTCCACCACCAACGTACGCGCTCCCTGGCGCGCCGCGCCGATCGCGGCGGGGGCGCCGCTGGTCCCGCCGCCCGCCACCACCACGTCGTATTCTCCGACTACCGGCGCGGCCCGGCCCTGGACCTCCACCCAGCGCGTCGGCCGGTCGCCGGGTCGCAGTCCGCCGCTGGTCTCCCGGGTGTCGCCGGGCACCAGGGGCCGCCCCTCTCCTGGCGCCAAACGGCTTTCGCGGGGGGGAGGTGCGGCGTTGGCTTCACGGGCCGCGGCCTTCCCGATCCGGGTGCCGAGGCGCATGCCCTCCAGGGGCCGGCTCAGGCGGGCCGCGCTTTCCCTGGACACGTCGCCACAGGGCCCCAGGACATAGAATCGGCTGGTCCCGGCCGGTCGGAAGGCATCCAGGTCCGCGGCCGCGGCTCCGGGCCAGGGGCCGGTCAGGGAGACCCGTCCGTAGACGGGATCCGGGGGGACCTGCCAGATGGCATCCGGGCGCACCAGAGCATCCGCATGGTAGGTGCGGTCACGGGCTTCCTGTTCCGCCCGGGCCAGGGACGCGAAACTGCCGTCCACGCCCGGAACGCGCAGCTGGTAGACGATCAGTTCCGGGTACTGGCGCAGCATGGCGGCATTGACCGTCTGAATGGTCCGGCCGAAGCCTCCCGTGCCGTACTGTGCCGGCCGCATCCCGCCGATGGGGTAGGCCAAGGGCACCGACCGATGCGTGAGTCCCGTCCCCGAACAGGGTTCTCCGCCCCCCACGATCCGCAGGAAGGGAGACGGTTCGGAGGGATAGGGACGGAAGCGCGCTCCGGTGCTCCGGGTCAGCCAGGCCCGCTCCGTGGCGTCGATGACCACCTTCGCCGACACGGCATGCCGACCGGCACGGGTGACCACCTCCACCCCCGCCGGCTCTCCCGCCGAATCCCACAGCATCTCCGTGGCCATGCAGCCGTAGAGAAAATCGACTCCCGCCTCTAGCAGGGCTTCTTCGAGGACCCGTTTGACCTGCATGGGTGGGATGACCAGCGCCCGCGTCTCCTGTTCCGACGGCTCGCGGCGGGCGTGCAGCTGGATTTCGCCCAGGAGGAGCCGCGAGGCCGCGGCGCTCCTGCTGACGTGGAAACGCAGGCGCCGGGTCCGCACGTTCAGCGGCGCGCTCACGGTAAGGGGGGACTCGACCCAGCTTCCCCTGCCCCTCTCGGGGTTCTGGACGCGGGCACACTCCCGCCACGTCCCCGCATTGTCCATGGCCTCGACCACAAAGGTATCGACTTCGAAGCTGCCCGGGCCCTGGAAGTACATGATGCGCACTTCGCCGAGGTCCGTTGCCTGCTCCAATTCGGCGGTGATCGTCACATCCCCGTCGTACTGGACACTCTGGGTGTAGGCGGTTCCCCACTGGCCGTCGGTGAGCATTCCCGGCGGTGTCGTATCGACGTGCTTACCGGCCGACGGAAGATCCGCCGCGTAGGCAAAGGTCAGGCCCCGCCGGAGCCGGGGATCGGCAAACAAGGCCCGGGCCAGCGGCGTGTCCGGAGACTCGCCGGGCTCGAGCCAAAGCCGCAGAGGTCCGCACATGTCCTCGCCCAGGTAGGGAAAGGGAGCCGCAACGAACACCCGTGCCCCGGCTTCGGCCGCCGCCAGCGCGGCGGCCACTCCCGCGCTGGCGCCCCCCGTGACCACGACGTCCGCCTCGACCACGACCGGGATCCGCCGAGGGGTCTCGGAGACCACCGGCCCAGCGTACAGCCCCGACGCCGCCGAGGCCAGAAGCACGGGAACCGCGCCGGGAAGACGCCGGGCAAACGCAAAGGACTGCGAAACGACCATGATGCTGTTCTCCGAAAGGCACGCCAACGGCCCCGTGTTTCCGTTCGCGAGTACGTGGGCGGCGGTTTTTCGGAGGACCTGAGCCAGGTCGAAGGTCGCCCGGCGACGCCTTGGGGATCGGGATTCGCCGCACGGCTTGC
>JAFGRS010000369.1 GCA_016935045.1 Lentisphaeria bacterium
GACCCCGGCAGGCCGGGGGCCGGGAAAGCGGCCGCAGCCCCCAAGACACCGCATGGAGGCTGTGCCCGCGAGGGCGCGGGCGCTCCAGGGCGGGATGCCCGCGAGACGCGGGCGCTCCAGCTCAGAGTTCGGTCGTGGTGTTCCCGCACAGGGGACAGCGAGGATTGCGGGAGACTGCGACCCGTCGGAACTGCATGGTCCAGAGGTCGCAGACGAGGAGGGTGTCCAGGAGCAGCGGAGCGGTACCGAGGATGGCCTTGAGGGCTTCCGCGGCCTGGAGAGTTCCCAGGACGCCGGGGAGGACGCCGATCACGCCGCGCGCCTGGGGCGTTTCAGCCTGGGCCGGGGAGGGTTCCTGGAGGACACACCGCAGGCAGGCGCCGCGGCCGGGCTGCACCGTCAGCATCTGGCCGCGGAAGCCCTGCACGCCGGCGTGGCTGTACGGTTTCCGGGCCGCATGGCAGGCGGTGGCGATCAGGAGTTTGGCGGCGAAGGAATCCGTTGCGTCGATGACGAAGTCGTAGGCGCTGACGGTCTCGATGGCATTGGCGGCGGTGAGGGGTTCGGGGTGGGCGATGGTCATGGTATCGGGGTTGAGTTCGCGCAGCCGGCGCGCGCCGGACTCGGTCTTGGGTCGACCGAGGGAGGCCATCGAGTGCAGGATCTGGCGCTGGAGGTTGCTCAACTCGACCGCATCTCCGTCCATGATCCCGACGGTTCCCACGCCGGCGGCGGCCAGGTAGAGGGCCGCGGGGGACCCCAGTCCGCCGGCGCCGACCACGAGCACCTTGGCGGCCAGGAGGCGCGACTGGCCCTCGACGCCGACCTCGGGCAGCGCGATCTGCCTGGCGTAGCGCTCGATCTGAGCCGCGGTGAGGCTCATGGCCGGCCTCCCTCGCCCCCCAGTTCCCGGACCAGGATGCGGGCGAAGTTCAGCCGGGATCGATAGCCTCCCAGTGCCACAACGGGCGTGGAGAGGGGAGCATCGTCCGTATAGGCAAGCACCTCGACGCCATTGACCACCGCGCGCAGGGTCGGGCCCTGGCGGATCAGGCAGATCCGGTTGCGTCGGGGACGGTAGGGCGCGTGGCCACCGACGTAACGGATGGGGAAGTGCCCGTCCTGCGCCACCCGTGCCACTTCGACCCCATTGCGCAGGAGCACCGTTGCCGTGCGTTCCCGGCTGTTGACCTCGAGGCGGTAGCCCGCCGCCAGGTCCTCGTCGGCCGCCAGGATGGCGCAGACATTGTCGAAGGGATGGTGCACATGGCTGGGGTTCTGATTCCAGCCGTGCCATTCCGTGTTCTCCTCGATGTTGAAGGCCAGGAGGACATCGGGACCGAAGCGCTCCTTGTGCACCAGCATGCCTTCGCCCTCGGGCTCCAGCAGACTCACCCAGTTGGAGGCCACCGCGCAGGAGATGCCGGCATGGTCCACCCAGTTGCCCCGCCGCCACCAGTCCGTCTCGCGCCGGTCGAAGGCGTAGAAGCGCGTCCGGCGCCCGTCGTCCTCCAGGCGCCGCGGCACGGCAAACAGGATGTCGTCCACCTCGATCCGGCCCCGGGCGCATTCGAGGAGCACCCCGCCTCCACACCCCCGGGTCACGGGTTGCCGCTGCCATTCCCCGCCGTCAAGGCGCCAACGCATCTCGTTCTCCCGCAGCACCGCCTCGACGCTGTGCCACTCCTCTCCCCTGCCGGGAACCAGGGCGGCGGACCCGGCGGAGGGGATCCCGTCCGCTCCCAGAGCCAACCGCAGGCTGTGACCCGCGGCCTCGCCCAACAGGAGCGCGCCCGCGGCCCGGTCCCGCGGGAAGCGCAGGCGTGCCGTCACATCCAGGGGTCCCTCGAGTTCCTGGGAGAAGCGGATTCGGGCCGGGCTGCCGCCGCCGCTGAGGCGTCCCGCGGCCACGGACCAGTTCCCCTCTTCCCGTCCCCACAGGGAGTAGTCGCCGCTCTCGCCGACGAGGGGCACGAATTTCGCCTGCCGGCGCAGTTTGTCGGCATCCGGCGAGCGGGCGATTCCGGCCTCTTCCTCGGGGGTGAAGTCGAGGTAGTCGGAGGCGTCGGGGACGTTGGCTTCTTCGAACCCGAACGGCCCGATGACAAAGGGTTGCTCGGGGGCGGGTCCTCCCAGGCGCACGGCCACGCGCCTGAGGCTGCAGCGTCGATCACAGGCGAGGGCGACGGTGGCGGCCCCGGCGGAAGGAGCGAGGGCCCTGAGGATGGTTCCCGAGACGGTCATGGCAGCGAGTCCCGGCAGGCGCAGGGCGTCCACATCCCCGGTCGTGCGGCCTTCGATGCATGCCTCGGCGGCCGGGAGTCCGGGCGTCACGAAGGAGACCGCGCCCTTTCTGCCGTGCAGCGCCCAGCGCGATCCGTCCGGCCGTGGGCGGTACCAGCGCGACTCCGGGTCCGCCTGCCAGCTCATGGTCAGGTCGCCGCCGTCGTCCGCGACCCAGCGGATTTCCTCGACATCGACGTCGTCGAAGACTGCCTCCCCGCCGCTGATGAAGAGGGAGGGAGTGCCGCATTCGGCGGTGGACAGGTCATCGATCCGCCCGATTTCGCGGCCGTCCAGACACGCTCTAAGGGTCCACCCCCAACGCTCGACGAGCAGACGGCGCCATTGGGCAGGAGGCAGCAGGTCCTCGCCGCCGCGCAGAACGTGTTTCTCCCCCGGCAGAGCCGCCCGCGCATCACCCAGGACCGCGGCGGTACTGCTCCCGCCGGCCCGGAACACCACGCCCAGGGTCGGCAGCGGACCATCCCGGCACAGGCTCACGGAGACCCTGGCCCCGCGCCACGGCCGCCCCGCCAGCACGGCGTACGCCCCCTCCCCCTCGCCGGCCTTCCCGGAGAGGGAGTACTGGCGCGGAATGCGGTTGGGATCGAGGGAGAAGGCAATGTCCCACTCCCCGCTCTCGAAGGACCAGCCCGCATAGCCATGGCCCGGCGAGCGGTCGAAGCTGTCCGCGAAACGTCGACTGCCCGCGCCCTCGGCACCGTCGTCCCCGATGGGTCCACGGGGCACGAAGCCGCTGCCTTCCGGGCAGAGAAGGGCCTGGTCCACGGCAATCCCGTCCTCCCGCTCGGCCAGGATCAACGCCCGCGGCCCCGGGGGCAGGTGGAAGGCGCCGGCGTCGACCCAGTGCCAGAGGCCGTAGACCGCGTCCTGGCCCACGCTGCGGACGTCCTCGTCCAGGTGCACGTCCAGCGAGTTGCCGCAGGAATCGCTCCAGCGGCAGCGCAGCCAGAGCCGGTACACCCCTTCCTCCGCGGTGGCAAAGGCGAGGTGCGCCCGGCCGCTGCAGGAGTCCTTGTTCCCGTGTCCCTGCTCGATGACCAGCGCGACGCCGCCCGGCGACGAGGCGCTGGCCGCAACGGCAAAGGGAGGGGTGACGTTCACCGCGGCAGCCGCGGCGAGCAGGATGCTGCCGGGAGGCACGGATCCCTCGGCCTGGTCTCCCGTCCCCGCCAGGCCCTGCAGCGGGATGCCGGGGGAGTACAGCCGCGTCCATCCCGCCCCCGCAAGGACGGCCGCGAGGACGGCCAGCGCGATCCAGACGAGCTTCCGGCCGTAGCGGCTGCGAGAGGTCGCCCCGTCGTCCCTTGTGCGCTTTGTTTCCATACACCGCGTATGCTGCCGCCGGCCGCGCTGCCCCCGGGAAAGCCGTGCAAGGCGATCACTCCGGGACAGCCTGAGCACAGGCAATCCCGCCGCCACGGACTGGCGGGACCTGTTTGCCCCAGTAACGTATGAGCATCCTGCGGATTTGCCCGTTGCGCCAGCCGAGGAGAACGCCATGAACAACGCCTCATGGAACGTGGGACGGGAACCCGCCCGTCTGAGCCGGAGGTACGCAGGGACGCCGGGAGACCTGGCCATCGAGGGGAACGGGATGCGGCTCAGCAGGAGCCCTTCGGCTGAGCTCAGGGCCTTGAGCAAGGGGTGTGCGGACGCAC
>JAFGRS010000370.1 GCA_016935045.1 Lentisphaeria bacterium
CCACAAGGGACGCACCGCCAAGGTGCCGCTCGCGCCGCTCGACCCGGGCCACGTCGAGGTGATGACCGGCGTCCTCGACTACGCCCTCGACGGCAAGCGGCTCCTGCATCTCGCCAAGAAGCCCGAGCAGGACGTCGAGGCCGTGGTGCGGACGAACGACGGCGGCGACGTCATCCTCTTCCTCATCAACTGGGACAACGCCCCGGCCGCGTTCAGCCTGACGCTCGACCTGCCGGCGCCGGCCTATCGCGTGGAGGAGACCGTGCTCGACGGCAAGAAGAAGTCCGCGCTCTGCGGCAGGACGATCTCCCCCGCCGACGTCAAGGACGTCGCCATGAACCTCGATCCCCAGGAGGCCAAGGTCCTCCGGTTTGTCAAAGATCGGCAGACGAAGTAATCACTCAAACTGTGTCGGAAAAAGGGGACAGGCACCCTTTGTGCGAAGCACCCTCTGGGCCGTTCCGGCAAAGGGCGCCTGTGGGGTTGTTGAAAAACTCGCTGTGATGTCATCCTGAACGAAGTGAAGGATCTCAAACTGGCGAGTGGTCGAGATTCTTCCCCCGCCTTCAGCGGGGTCAGAATGACGAGCTTGTTCAGAGGGGGTTTTCCAACAACCCCCCTGTCCCCTTTTTCCACGCCCACGGCATGTCCTGCTCTGAAACGGCTCAGTTTGAGTAATCACGGCGCCTTGTACCACGCCGGCTTCTTGTCCTTCGCGAACCACTCGCGGAGCAGCTTCTGCCGGTCGGTGGGTTGAGCGGCGCGGTTCGAGTCCTTCGGGTCGGAGCCGTGCTCCACGCTCCACCCGCTCCATTCCCGAAAGGCGTGGTAGGACCAGTCCCATCCGTGGGCCTCGAAGATGTCGATCACGTCCCTCAGATACCTGCAGGCGCTGCCGTCGGGCGCCCAGCGGATGGCGCTGAACTCGCCGATGTAGATGTGCGCGTGGTAGGTCTTCTGGAAGTCGATCACCGGCTTCAGCGCCGCCTCCAGCTTCGCCTTGTCCCACATCATCCCGTCGATCTCGCCCGGATAGCGCCATTTGTTCTTCCACGTCCCATGGACCCCTTGATGCGTGAAGGCGTGCGGCAGATACATGTGGACGGAGTAGATTACATTGGGCACGTCCACGGGACGGAACTTCTCGATCCCGTACGGGTTGCCCCCCTGCGGCGGCTCGATGATGATCGCCGTATCGGCATCGATGGCGCGGATCGCCTTCGCCGTGCGCTCGGACAGCTCCTCCCAATCGGCCAGGTCCTCCTGCACCGCCCCCTCGCTCGGCTCGTTGAGGAGGTCGTATCCCCAGACCGCTTTCGCGTCTTTGTATTTCCGCGCCATGCCCTTCCAGACCTCGACGAATCTCTCCTGGCACGCAGCGTCGTTGAACAGCCCCCTGCCCGATTCGTCGCTCCCGCGCGGGCCGCAGTGCAGGTCCACCACCACCATCAGCCCGTACTTCTCGCACAGGGGCAGCGCCGCGTCGAGCTTCTTCAGCTCGCCCTCGAGCCATGCGTCATAGGCCGTCAGGTCGAGCGTCTTGCCCTTGGGCCTCCACCCCACCAGTTGCCACCGAACCAGGTTCGCGTTCCAGTCCCGGCCGAGCACGCGCAGGCTCTCCTCGTCCACGTTGGGACTCACCATCGCGCCGCGAAGGCGCGGCAGATCGTGCCCCTTGTAGACGGGTCCGCCGGCCCGCCGCGGCGTGGCGACGAAGGGCGGCTTGCGGACCGTCACCTTGATGTCGTCAAACCACACCTTGCCGGTCACCGATTCCAGACCGAGATAGATCGACACCTCCACCGCATCCTCCGGCACGCGCACCGGAAAGACGACGCGCCGCCAGTCGAACGACCCGACGCCGATGCTCCCCTGCGGCCATGCCTTGCTGCTTTCCGTCACGATGGGGACCATGAACTTGATGCCGTTCCAGGACTTCGGCTTCTCCGTCACGTTCTCCGCCTTGACCATGCCCGAGAAGTGCAGCAGGTAGCCGCGCATCTTCTCGACGGGCAGCCGCATCCGGGCACACGCCGACCCCGGCGGCGACCCCGCCGGCCGCTCGATGAACAGCGACCGGGCGCTGCGATACCCCGGACCGTGCCCCGTTGCGCCCGGCCAGTCCTTCAGCGCATCGGCGCCCTCGAAGTTGGTCTGGAAGATCACCGTCCCCTTCGCCAGTTCCGGCGCGCCGCGTTCGGGCGTCGGGCCGGGAGCGCTCTGACACGATCCCACACACAGCGCAAGGCCGACGGCCGCGGCCCACAGCACCGCCTCCATCCGTTCCATACCACCGCGTCTCTTTCCCATCGCGTTCACCTCGTTCACCGAATCTGCGCGAAGCACACAACCCGATAGGCTTGTATCAAGCTGCATCGCCCCGCAGCCAAAGCGGCAGGGCTCCCGTGCAACTGGGCCCGAGAGCGCCCGGCCCTTGCCCCCCGCCGCCCCTGAGTTGAGTTCGTTCGGTAATTCCGCCGACTGCCCCGCAACTCACACCCCATGTAGGGTGGGGCGTGCCCCAGCACCGATCCCGCCCCGCAAATCACACCCCATTAGCACAGCTCTCTCTATAATAGTAGATGGTGGGGCAAGCCCCACCCTACACTCTCCCGGTCCCTGTTTTCCGGGCAACCGAGTTCGTTCGGTACTTCCCATTTCGGCGCTCAGGCGCACCCCAGCGCCTGGGGTCTGACCTTCATAAGTGGCTGTGCAGACAACACTTATGAGTGGTCTTTGACGGAGCGATGCCCCATGCACGCATGTGCATCGAGGCCCCCCCTTCACACGGTGTGAAGGCGTCTCTGAGTTCGTTCGGTAACTGCCCGCGATGCACGCCCTGTGCAGCCCAAGCCCTGCACCAGCACCCGCCCCGTGGCCCACCCCGAGTTCGTTCGGAAATATGTCGTCCGCCCTGGCTGCCGGCCCCTGCTCCTGGCTTGCGGGCAACCGAGTTCGTTCGGTACTTCCGCAGATTGCCCCGCAACGTACATCCCATGTAGGGTGGGGCTTGCCCCACCACCGATCCCTGCCTTCCCGCCCCCGACTTCCGCTCAACCAAGTTCGTTCTGTACTTCTGCAAACTGCGCACAACACGCGCCCCATGTGGGTGGTGGGGCAAGCCCCACCCTAC
>JAFGRS010000371.1 GCA_016935045.1 Lentisphaeria bacterium
GCCGCCTCCGGTGTCGGAACTCGTTGCGCCCATTGGTGTTCATTCGTGTCCATTCGTGGTTCATGAGTAGATCAGGCTAAGGCTCCCGCGGGACCCCCGCCAGCCGCAGCACGCATGGGGTCACATCGAGCACGGAGTGCATGTGGTGCACGGCGGCTTCGGCGCCGCAACCAAAGGCCGCCCACGGGACGGGATGGCAGGTGTGCCCACGGGTCTGCTCCGCTTCGATGTTGCCGTGGTCGCTGCAGAGCAGCAGCAGTTCCCTGTCGGCCCGCATCCCGGCGACGAAGGCCTCGACGAAGCGGTCCAGGGAAGCGAGGACACGCCGACGGGCAGCCCGGTCGCCCCGGTGCCCGACGCGGTCCGTGAGGAAGTACTCGAAGAGGCAGACGTGGACCGTGCGCATGACCCGAAGCAGGTGTTCCGCGGCGACCTGTTCGGTCACGATGTCGACGTCCTGGATCCCCCGCTCGCGGAGGGTCTCGCGGGTGAGGTCGTGGTAGACGGCGTCGCCCGCCTGGAGGGCTCCGCGATCCCGGGTGCGGCCCAGCGCCTGCAGGGTCATGACCGTGGTGACGGAGCGGAACATCAGGGGGAGTTCCCGGCCGGGCTGAGTGGCATAGGCATTCGCGAAGGCGCAGGTCCGGCCGGCCTCCAGGAGGCGCGAGAAGAGGTTGCCGGCCTCGATGACGGCCCGCAGCCGCGCACCCGGGAACCCCTCGACATGGCGACCCAGCTCACGGGCCGCGTTGACTCCGGTGAAAAGGGCGGTCTGTCCCGTCGCACTCTGGGGGATACCGGGCATGCCGAGGGTCGCGTCGAGGGGAGCGCAGTGGGTCTCGAGCAGCGACCGGAGGGCCGGGAAGCCTCGGTACGGATGGTCGCACGAGGACCCCGGCAGCAGCCCGAAGCCATCGACGAAGAGCAGTTGGATGTGGTCGGGACGCATGGGGGGCTGTGTTTCCCGGGCCTCGGGTTCGGGTGGCGTCGACTTCATCCCGGCAGCACGCTTCCCGGGTCCCGCGTGATCTTGGCCAGCGTCTCCGTATCGCGGTTGCGCACCAGCGCGGGGAGCCTTCCCGCCAGCGCCACGTCCGCGCCGAGAGCAAGGAGCACCCCGCGCACGCCGGGAATGGCGGCGATCGTCTCCGCCGCCCCCTGGAGGTCCCGGGCCGAGCGCACCAGGTTGCCCGCGCGCGTGGCCGCCGCGTCCGCCAGGGCAGCATCCGCCCCCACCACGGTCGCCAGGTCGCAGTGCCCGGCGCTGTGGGAGTGCCCCATACGTCCCGAGGACGAGCAGACGGCCAACGGCATGTCCGAAGGCCCCAGCAGGAACGCCAGCCGGTGGCCGAGGGCGGCGGCGCCGGCAAAGAGCCCGATGCGCACCGGCTCCGGCGAGACCGCGTAAAGGTCGCCGCCGTTTTCCACAATGGCTTCGCAGCCGCCGGCCTGGAGCACCGCTTCGGCAGCCATCTGGGCGATGGCCCCCGCCACCGCCGCCATGGGCCCGACCCCGACTGCCTGGCTGGCGCGGTGCAGGCGCAGGGCAATCTCCGGCGCCTCGGCCAGGGGCGGCAACGGCACCAGGCTGCGGGCAAACGCAGGATAGGAGGCCAGGTAGCCCTCCAGGGCCTGCCGCTGCCGGCGCACCGCCGCGGCCGCGGCCTGAAAACGGTCACAGGCGATGCGCAGGCGGGTTTCCTTGACGTGGAGTGTGCGGTACAGGCGCATGTCCGTCAAAAGGCGCTGCTGCAGGCGCCGAAGGGACAGTTCTCCAGGCAGTTCAGGCACTCGATGCAGAGTTCCTCCTGGAAGCCGATCTCGCGGCTGGCAGGATCGACGATGTGGAGAGCGTGGGTGGGACAGTGGCTGATGCAGTTGCCGCAGTGGGTGCAGCGCTGCGGGTCCCAGCGCACCCCCTTGTTCACGGGATCGATGGTCACCTGAAAGCTGCGCACGAAGTCCATTCCACGGTCGATGTCTTCTTCGCGCCCGGTGACGTCCAGGACGAGGTACCCCTCTTCGTTGGCCGTGACCTTGGCACGGAAGATGTTAATGATCAGGTTGTAGTCCTTGACCAGGTGGTAGACGATGGGCTTCTCGGTCTCGCACTTCGGAAAACGCAGGAAGAGTTTGCGCGTGATCACCGTGGCTCCCCCGTGATCCGGAGCCCCTGCATGCCCTGTTCCCGGGGCAGGGGCCGCAACGGCGGTGCGAGCGGGAAACGGCCCGCCCGGACTTCCTCCCGCAGCAGGTGGGCACAGCGCCGGGCCGCGTGGTAGGAGGAGAGGCTGCCCACCTTGACCCGCCGGCCCTCGATCCGGACCTCGCCGCTGCGCAGCTCCTCGTAGGTCACGTGCCCAAGAGTGCGCCCGGTCATCTCGGGATAGTCGCGGCTGTAGTCCACCACCGGCGCCCGGATGTCGCGGTCACGCACCGTCGTCCGCCGCAGCACCTCGGCATCGAGGATGGGAATCGGGATGGCAATGCCCAGAGCCAGGCTGACGCCGTACCCCGGCAGGCTCACGCCGCGGACGAACTCCGGGCGCATTTCCTTCATGTCCGCGGTAAGGGCCAGGGTGCCGCCTCCCTCGGTCGGCAGGCCTTCATCCGTCCGCCGGCAGGAAGGCGCATGCTGGGTGCCCTCGGCATAGACGTGCCCCCGCGCCCCCGCCAGCCACACGGCGGTGCCGATCCCGATGGTCTCGTAGAAGGGGTCGTTGAGGAGGGGCGAGAGCTGACCGGCGGAGCAGTAGGTGCAGTTGGCCAGGTTCGGTTCCAGCAGGCCCATGTAGGTGTAAATGCGTTTGTCCGAGGCGTTGACGGCAACGTTGTAGTTCTGGTAGCAATTGCGCGGATTGACCATGATGGCCTGGTTGAGGTCGCGGATGGTGAACCAGGTGCGAATCTCGCGCCGGGGGTAGTCGCTGGTGCCGTAGGACAGGGCGAAAAGCTGCAGGGCCTTGCCCGCGACAAGCCGCTCGATGACATGGCCGCCCCCGAACTCGAACCGGCCCGGGTAGTCCATGTTCGCCGGATCGTTGTGGCGGAGTTCCGTGGCGCCCAGGTACACGTCCACCGCGGCGACGCCGGTGTAGACCGCCACATCGTCGATCCAGGCTTCCGTCATCCGGATCCGGGGTGTGCTGTGGCCGAAATTCAGGAAACAGCCGCTGCTGCACATCGGCCCGAAGGTGGCCGTCGTAACGACGTCGATCTCCGCCGCGCTGCGCTCCAGACCACGCGAATCCACGTAGTCGATGACCTCCTCGGCCGTCACCACAACGGCACGCCCCGAAGCAATCCGCTCGTTGATCTCGTCGTAGGTCTTCATCGTCCTGCCGACACCGACGGGTGAAACATACCCCTCCCCGAATCCCATGCTCCCCGACCCGCACCCCGGCTGCAGCGGAAAGAAAACACCCCCCTCCCCATGGCCGTCGAAAACGATGCCGCCGGCAACTGTAAGCCGGATTCTGTATCCTGCCCCTGCGGACAGGACGACGACCATTCCTCTAAGCGACCGGAACCCGGGACTTACCCCGCCGAGGCGGAGGCGGTGCGGGCCGCACCGTCGTCCCCTATTTGGTCTTGCACCGGAAGGGGTTTGCCTTGCCCCCGAGGTTGCCCTGCGGGGCGGTGGGCTCTTACCCCACCGTTTCACCCTTACCCCTCGCCGAGCTCGGGGCGGTCTGTTCTCTGTGGCACTTTCCTTCCCACGGCATCTGGTCCGTGGTATCCGGCCTTTCGACCGGACTTCCCGCCCTGCGGTGTCCGGACTTTCCTCTCCCGGCGTGGAACGCAGGGAGCGGCCGTCCGTTGCCGGCAGCATCGCCAATCAATATAGACGACCGAAGCAATCGCCTCAACCCGGCCCGGGCCTGTTTTCCGGACGGGCCACGCCTCCCCCGCGGTCGGAAAACGGCGACCCGGCGGCCCCCCGCCCGGGCCTGTTTTCCGGACAGGCCCAGCCTCCCCCACGGCCGGAAAACGGCGACCCGGCGGCCCCCCGCCCGGGCCTGTTTTCCGGAC
>JAFGRS010000372.1 GCA_016935045.1 Lentisphaeria bacterium
CAAGGGCAGCGGTGGCGGGTCCCCGCGCGTCGGGTGCCGGATCATCGCCCCACTGCCGCAAGGGCAGCGGTGGCGGGTCCCCGCGCGCCTACCAGTAGGGGTAGCGGTGGAAGCGGTATGTTGGGGGGAAGGGCCAGTAGGGATAGCCGTACGCCGGGCAGGGCGGGGGCAGGGCATAGGCCGTGGGGGTTTCGAGCATGAAGTCGATGACCTTCTCGCTCACACCCGCTCCGTGGAGATCGAGGACCTGCGCCGTGTTCAGTTGGTAGACGCTTCTGGTGGCATGGATTTGGGCGATGATGAGGTCGTCCGGCACGTCGGCCCTGGCGACGGCCTTGATGTCGTCGAGGGTCAGCGGCAGATCCTGCACAATCCGCTGCCGAGTGGCGGCATCGATCTCCTTGTCCGCCAGGGCCCCGGCCAAGGCCCTGCCGGCTTCACTCGGCCCCCACAGCGTCGCGCAGCCGGCCAGAAACAACACGAGCACCGCAGACAGGGCGACGATCCCGAACGCCTTCATACAGCACCTCCCGTACCATCCTCGGAACGGTTGCAGGACGCCGCAGTCTGCCCGACCGCCGCCCACGCCGGCACCTCCACGACCCGACTCCCGTGCACGCCCACGACCCGCGTCCCACCGCTCAGGGTCTCCCGATTGACATGCTGATGGCCATGGATCAGCAATCGTGGCGCGTGCATGCGGATGTAGTCCGCTGCACCGGCCCTCCCCCAAGACGGGGAAGAAAGAACGGCACACGGCTCCGGTAGGCTTCGTATTCCTCGCCGAAGCGCCGGCGGAGTTCCCGTTCCTCCCATTTCGCGACCCCCAGGAAATGGACCAGGAACAGGGCCGTCAGGAATCCCAGCGGCATGAAACGCGACAGGAGGAAACAGCCCAGGAGCAGGAGCGTCCCGGCGAGGTAGAGCGGGTTCCTGGTATGGGCGTAGATGCCGCCGGTAATGAGTCTGCTCTCTTCCCTGGGGCGGAACAACTCGCGGCCCAAGGCCCGTTCCAGGCCAAGGAACTCCAGTGACCTGACGTACAGGAGAGCGCCGGCAACCAGCAGCAACGCACCCGCAATCACCCCGAGAGGACGAGGAAACGGCACCTGCCATGGCAGACGCAGGGCCTTCGTGACCGCAACCGAGGCGGAAGCGTACACCACAAAGGACGCGAACACCGACACCCGCAGCAGGACCCGGAGTCGACCGTCAGCACGGTTCACTTCCACCGGGCCCTTCCCTCTTCCGCGCTGACACCGGGGGAGGCATCGGCGCCATGCCCTCCAGCCTGCCAGGGGTACCCGGCAGCCAGGCGTCAAGCCGCGCGCCTATCGGCCGGTATCCTCGATGACGCGAATGGTGTCGGTGGCGGAGAATACATCGCCGTCAAGCGTGAGGGCCACCAGCTTCACCACGGCTGAGGGCGGGGCTACGGTGCCTTTGACGGCATCGATCTGGAATTTCGCGACCAGCTCTCCCTGGCTGTCGGCAAAGGTGGCGGAGACCAGGACCCCATTGAGCCAGACGTTGGCGACGTCCACACTGCTGTAGGGGATGTCGGCATGGACGGTGACCCAGACGCCCTGGGACCCCATCACCAGGGTGGAAGGCGAGACGGCGATGCCGTCGGGATCCACGCTCTCGGCTGCCCGAAGCATCAGGCCGAGGCCCAGCACGACCGTACACAGCAACCCACCCGCAAGCATCGTCCGTTTCATCGCATTACCTCACTTGTTGCACCCATCGCCGAATCCGAGATCGGCGGCAACGGCAGAAAAACTCGACCCAGCCGCCATCATGACCTCATACAACATTGTACCCCACTCGTCGCTGCATCACAATGCCAATCTCGCTGTCGCTGCCCGGAGAGGAGCGCCCGTCGGCGTTCCGCGTTCAGGGCCTGTCGATGGATTCGCGCACCGCCCTGGAGCCCGCCGTTCTCGGCGGCAATCCGAGCGCGGCTGAAACCGGGACTCCGACCCGCTCTCACCCGTCCATCGGCGCCAGCGCAACGGCCCGCGCAGGCGGCACGCCCATCTCTGCACCGCAAAACGAGAGGGTCCGCGGCGAGGGGCGGACCCAGAGCGTTGCCGGGTTGTTGGCGGGGGAAAGGGGGCTGCCGGGAGGGGAGGGTCACTCCGCCGTCTGGTAACGGCCGGCGACTTCGGCAGGGCGCCGCAGGAGGGCGCGGATCTGCGCCACGTTAAGGGCTTCGACGGCGGTCTCGGGCATTCCCAAGCCGACGAGACGCTTCCTCTGGACCTTGACGCGCTGGCGTCTTGCCTTCCCCTTCTTGTGGGGCCGGACCAGGTTCTTATTGCGGAATATGCTGGTAGCCATGGATCGGTTTCCTGTGGGTTGGGCACATCCACTCGGCACGCAACAGGCAATCGCGTACTATAGCGCCGGATCGGGGCAAGTCCAGGCCGCCCGCAGGCGAACAGGTACCGCCTCAGTCAACGCCGGGATGCTCGCGGTACGCTCGCGCTCCAGGGGGATGGAACGCTCGCGGTACGCTCGCGCTCCAGGGGGATGGAACGCCCGCGGCCGCGCGGGCACTCGCGGGTTTGACCGAGGCATTACGCGAACAGGGCCTCGGCAAACACCTCGACATCGAAGGGCTGCAGGTCCTCGAGGCCTTCGCCCAGGCCGACGAAGCGCACCGGGTAGCCCAGTTCGTGCCGGATTGCCACCACCACTCCTCCCTTGCCGGAGCCGTCCAACTTGGTCAGAATCAGGCCGCTGATGGGGAACAGGCGGCCGAACTCCCGGGCCTGCACCAGGGCATTGGAGCCGGTACTGGCATCGACGGTCAGCCACACCTCGTGGGGTGCTCCGGGCATGGCCTTCTCGATGCTGCGCCGCATCTTGGCCAGTTCCTCCATGAGGACCTTGCGCGTGTGCTGGCGGCCGGCCGTGTCGATGATCAGGAAATCGGCTCCGCGCTGACGGGCGGCGTTGACCGCATCGAAGGCGACGGCAGCGGCGTCGCCGCCCATCCTGCCGGCGATGACGGGGCATCCCACCCGCTGCCCCCAGATCTGGAGCTGCTCGATGCCCGCGGCGCGGAAGGTGTCGCCGGCCGCGAGGATCACGTTCCGGCCGTCGCGGCGGACCATGGCGGCGAGCTTGGCGGCGGTGGTGGTCTTGCCGCTGCCGTTGACCCCGACCATGAGGACGACGGTCGGTCCGTCGGGATTGAGGGCGACGGGCTGATCGCCATCGGCTCTGAGGATCTCGGTGACGCGGGAGCGCGCGACGTCGAGGATATCCGCGGTGGTGGCCAGCAGCCCCCGGTTGTAGCGGTCACGGATGTCCCCGACGATGGCCAGGCTGACATCGACTCCGAGGTCCGTGCTCAGCAGGGCCTCTTCGAGTGCTTCGTAGGTCTGCGCGTCCCAGGTTCTGCTGCCGGCGAAGGCGGATTGCAGCCGCCGCACCAATGCGGTCTTTGTCTTCTGCAGGCCGTGTTGAAAGACGCGGAGAATGGACGGCATGGTCACTCCGTGGCGGTTTCGTCCGGCGCACCGGTTGCGGCGGGGTCATGGGGATGTTCCCGGTGGATGCGGTCGAGTACGCCGTTGACGAAGCGGCTGGAGTCCGCGTGGCCGAACTGCTTGGCCAGCTCGACCCCTTCGTCCAGGGCCGTCAGGGGCGGGACGTCGCCGCAGTAGCGCAGTTCGAAGGCAGCCAGGCGCAGGATGTTGCGATCGATCACACTCATCCGTCTGAGGGTCCAGTTGGTGGCGCAGGCGGCGATGGTCTCGTCCAGTTCCCGTCGGCGCAGGAGGATGCCGCGGACGAGGCGTTCGGTGTATTCCCAGGTACGCTCGACGCGCATGCCGCGGGGCACCTCCTCGTCCATGTCCCAGATCTGGGTTTGGAGGTGTTTGAGGTCGGCGTCGACATGGGTCCAGTCGTCGCGGACATCGGCCTGGTAGAGGAACTGCAAGGCGCAGCGTCTGGCGAAGTGGCGTTCCCGCCGGAAGCGTTCGTTGCGTGGCTCGTTGCCGTCTGTCGTGCCTGCGGTCATGTGGGCTTCGGGAGCTGTTTCAGGAGGTTGGCCATCTCGATGGCCGAACGGGCGGCGTCTGCGCCGCGGTTGCCGGCCTTGGTTCCGGAGCGTTCGATGGCCTGTTCGATGCTCTCGGTGGTGACCACGCCATAGATCACCGGCACCCCGTACTGCATGGCAACCTGCGCCAGGCCCTTGGAGACCTCCGCGT
Organism: Lentisphaeria bacterium; assembly: GCA_016935045.1. Taxonomy (GTDB): domain Bacteria; phylum Verrucomicrobiota; class Lentisphaeria; order Oligosphaerales; family JAFGRS01; genus JAFGRS01. The sequence continues at coordinate 4,230 of JAFGRS010000372.1, forward strand.
TGATGTACTGGGCGTGGGCCGTCGCCCCCTGGATGACCACGCCCAGGGCAAGGACGGCGTCGTAACGGCCGCTGGCGGCAAGGCGCTTGGCGACGAGGGGGATCTCGAAGGACCCCGGCACCCAGGCGACTTCGACCGCATCCTCGTCCCCCCCATGGCGCCGGATGCAGTCCCTGGCCCCTTCGAGGAGTTTCGACACGAAGAACTCGTTGAACCGGCTGCAGACGATGCCGAAGCGCAGGCCGGCCGCCAACAGCGCGCCCTCGTAGGTCGTGCCCTGCAGTGTACTCATCTTCGCACCCTTTCGGTCCTGGATCCAATCGTGGCCGATGCGGCACGCGATGTGCCCGCACGGGCCCCTGCCGCCCGGTTCCGCGGAGGAATGCCCGCAGTGCCGGCCCTGCGACAGGCCCTGCGCCCGGCAACGCCCCTTGCCCGGGGGCGTCGTCTCCGTTGCCGGTACTCGGGTTCCCGCGGCGCCGGCTTCCGGGTCTGCCCCCGTCCCGGGGCGGGAAGGCGTGGCCGCGGGCAGTCCCGGTTCAGAACAGGTGGCCCATGCGTTCCTTCTTGGTTTTCAGGTACTGTCGGTTGTTTGCCGAGGGCGGGATGACGATCGGCACTCTCTCGACGATCCTCAATCCATAGCCTTCCAGTCCGACGATTTTCTTGGGGTTGTTGGTCAGCAGCCGGATGCTGCGGATGCCGAGATTGAGGAGGATCTGCGCGCCGAGACCGTACTCCCGCAGGTCGGGGGCGAAGCCGAGGCGTTCGTTGGCTTCGACCGTATCGAGGCCGCGTTCCTGGAGGTGATAGGCATGGAGTTTGTTGGTCAGGCCGATGCCGCGTCCTTCCTGACGCATGTAGACCAGCACGCCGCAATCCTCGCCCAGGATCATGCGCATGGCGTGGTGCAGTTGCTCGCCGCAATCGCAGCGTTGGGAGTGGAACACATCCCCGGTGAGGCACTCGCTGTGGACCCGGACGAGGACATTCTCCCGGCCCTTGACCTGGCCGTGCACCAGGGCGAGGTGTTCGCGGCCGTTGGTGCGGGCCACATAGCAGTGCAGGTCGAAGGTCCCTTCGGGGGTGGGGAGTTTGACCACCTGCACCAGTTCGACCAGACTCTCGGTGAGGCGCCGGAAGCCGATCAGGTCCGCGATGGTCCCCATCTGGAAGCCGTGCCGTGCCGCGAAGGCCTCGAGGTCCGGCAGGCGCGCCATGGTGCCGTCGTCGTTGAGGATCTCACAGATGACGCCGTAGGGCGCCAGGCCGGCCAGGCGCGACAGGTCCACGGCCGCTTCCGTGTGCCCGGCCCGCACCAGCACCCCCCCCTCCCGGGCGATCAGGGGGAAGACATGCCCGGGCGACACGAGGTCTTCCGCGCCCATGGTGGGGTCGGCGATGCAGCGGATCGTATGGGCACGATCGAAGGCACTGATGCCGGTGGTGACACCGTTCCGGGCGTCGACGCTGATGGTGAACTGGGTGCCGAAGGGGTCGCCGCGCTGGGCCATCTCGTAGAGCCCGAGCCCGGTGGCGCGGCTGCGCGGAATGGGCACGCAGATCAGCCCCCGGCCGTGCCTGGCCATGAAGTTGACGGCCTCGGGAGTCACCTTCTCGGCGGCCATCACGAGGTCACCCTCGTTCTCCCGGCCCGCGTCGTCGGTGATGACCACCATTTGCCCGGCCGCAATGGCCGCGATCAGCTCCTCTGGAGTGTTCACCGCTGTTCACACCTCCGCCTGCGCACAAAACCCGGGGGGCAGACTGGGCGGCGAGGAAGAAGAGGCTGCGCGGGGGAGTCCCGGGACTCCGCCGGCCGGCTCTTCTCCTATCCAGACTGTACTGTCGGTCCCGGAGTTCCACCGGGTCTGTTCCGCGGCCGCGGAACTCGCGGACTGTCACCGCCGGTCGGGGATTTCACCCTGCCCCGAAAAGCCGCTGTCGTCCGGTGCACAGACGTTTGCACGGGACGATGGTATAGTATAGTCCGCATCGGACCCGGGGCAACCGTATCCGCCACGCCCTCGTAACGCCTCAGTCAATGTAGGGATGCTCGCGGTACGCTCGCGCTCCAGGGGGATGGAACTCTCGCGGCCGCGCGGGCATTCGCGGGTTTGACTGAGGCATTGC
>JAFGRS010000373.1 GCA_016935045.1 Lentisphaeria bacterium
GGTGCACCCCTGTGACGGTCGGGGACTGCCCGCCGTGCCGATCGGGTTCAGCCACGGGTACGTGCCCCGGGCGGCACGCATCGGCACGCAATAATGCTCTTCGGGACTCGTTGTTCTGGTTGGACGGCGGCGCTATTCTATGTATTTCGCCGTGTGGACGTCTCGGCCGGTTGACGGAGCCGCCCCTGGGGGTGGCCACCTGCCGAGGGAGTCTCAACGACAGGTCAGGCATGGATGTCCATGGCAATTCCGGACCCACTGTCCCATAGACCGGCCGGCGGCCCCTCGACAGGTGCACTGGGGGTGGTGGACCACCTGCGGCTGATCAGCGACAAGGGCCGGGGGCCTCTTGGGCACGTCTATCTGGTCCACGACACGATGGGCGGACGCATGCTCGCGGCCAAGGTCCTGCCGCGGGAGCTGACGGGCCACGAGCCGGAGGCGACGCGCCTGCGCAAGTCCCTCGTTGCTGCCGCCCACGTCTCCCATCCCCGGCTGGTTCCCCTGCGGCATCTCCACGAGGTGTGGGAAGCGGATCCGGCGGCCCGCGCATTGGGCTTCGATCAGGGGACGCTGATCGTCCTCAGCGACTACGTGAACGCGGCCGATCTGCGACACTGGCTGCGGGATTTCGCGCCCGACCCGGAGCACATCGCCGCGGCGTTCCGGCAGGTGGCCGAGGGGCTGGACGCAGCCCACGCGGCGGGGGTGTACCATGCCGTGCTCGGCCCCGGCAATGTCCTGGTTACGGCCGATGGCGATGCCTTCGTGGCCGACCTTGGCGCGGCCGCGGAACTCCGCACCTCGCTGGAGAACCTCGGGAGCGCCCTGGGCAGGGAGTCCCTCGAAGCCCCCTGGATTGCACCCGAGATTCGCGCCGGCACGCCGCCTCGACAGGAGGCGGACGTCTTCAGCCTGGCCGCCCTGATCTCCGCGTCGCTGAGCGGGAAATGGGATTGTCCGGCCCTTGACTTCCTGCCTCTGGACCGGTTGACGCTGGCCCAGAACCGGGCCCTCCGCGGCGCCCTGGCGGAGAATCCCGCGGAACGACCGGATGGTTGCGCGGCGTTGGTGGAGGAGGTGTTCAACGGCGCTGCCCGGGGGCATGCGCATGCGCCGGCGCGGCCCGGGGGTGGCCGGGAAGAGAGCGCGAGGGATGTGGGGCAGGCGCCGCCCGCCGTCGCACCGCCGTCTCCCACGCCGGCGCCCGTGCCCCCACCGGCACCCGTCCCGGCGACGGCGCCGGGTCCCGCCCCGGCGGCGGCTCGCGGTGCGCCTCCGGCCCCGTCGGCGCCCCGTCCGGAGGTCACCGGGGCGCCTGGGGACGGCGCCCGCGAGCGCCCACCCGTCGCGGCGGCAGCGCCGGTCGTCCGGGGGCTGTCCCGCGCGGTCGGGAATGGGCATGCTGCCTGGGTCAACGTGGCCATCGGCATCGCCGCGGCGGCCGTCGTCGTGCTGATCCTCTTTCTGCTCTGGCAGCGTGCCCGGCGAGCGGGCGGCGCCCTGCCGTCGGCCCCTGCCTGGGGCAGCCGGCACGAGGAGACCGGTCTCGCCCGGCGCTTCGTCTACAGCGCCATTCTGGCCGAGCCCGACACGGACCTGGAGATCCGGGCCCGCCTGTTGGGTCAGACCCGACGACTGGACCTGGGGATCGAGAACGGACGGGCCTTCGTCCGGGAACACCGCGGTCCCGGGGCGCCCGACACGCTGCGGCATGCCGAGCTTCCCATGCCCCTGGCCTCCGGCGACAGCCTGAGCGTGGTCAAGACGCCGGACACCATCGGGCTGTACGTCGGCGGCGTACGGACCCTGAGCATTGCCTGGCCCGTCGAGAGCCTGGTTCAGGCCTGCTGGCAGGTCCCCGAGGGCCGGCCGACGCCCGCGAAGTACAGGATGCAGAAGGTTGGGGCCCTGGTCTTTGCCGATGAGTTCATGCATGCCGAAGGGGAATTGGGCGAATGGCGTCCGGAATCGGGGACCTGGCGCGTACATGCCCTGCAGAACCCGATCCGCAGTGCCAATGCATTCTCCTTCTCGGGCCAGGGGGAAGACGCCCTGGCCACCGCCGGACAGTGGTTCTGGCGCGACTACCAGATGAGCGTCTCCGTGTTGCCTCTGCCGGGCAGCGCCTTCGGCGTCAAGATGAACTGGACCGGCAACGAGAACACCTACGAGATCCTGTGGCGTCCCGGCAAGGGAGGAAACGCCGGTTTCCTGAGTGTGGATCGGGTGGCCCACCGGGCGCGCTCGACCCTCGGCCACGCCCCCGTCGCCATCACCCCCGAGCAGTGGTACCGACTCGAGGTCAGCCAAGCCCACGGACTGCTCACGGTGAGCATCGATGGGGTGACCGTGCTCGACGTCCAGGATCCCGCGCCCCTCCTCGGGGGGCGCATCGGGCTCTGGACCCGGGGCGGCGAGGGAACCCTGTTCGACGACGTAGCGGTGACACCGGTGGAACAGGTCTCCTTCGACTTCGCCCGCCAGTCGACGCGGGGCGTGGACCTGCTCCGCCCCGTCGGCGGCCAGGCAGGAGGTCGCGTTCTGCAGGCCGGCATCGATGTGGGCGGCGTGCTGTTGGAGAACGCGGCCGTGAAGAGCGTGGTGCTGGGCCTGGCGGGGTGCGGCGCCGACGCCGGCCCGGTGGCACTGGTCGCCCGGCATGGCAACGGTGAGGAACTTGCCCTCGAACTCCGCCCGACCGCCGCGACGTGGGAAGCGCGCATCGTCGCGCGCCGGGCCGGGGAAGAGTCCGTTCTGGCCACGGGCCCGATGACGGTCCCCGGGGAACAGACGGCCCTGAGTTTCCACGTCCTGGGGAGCGAAGCCTGGGGCGTCGTCGAGGGCAGCATGGTGGTCCATGCGGCGGACGTTCCGGTCCGCGGCCAGGGCATTTGCGGGGTCCGCATCCCGCCGGCGGCCGGCGTATCCCAGAGGTCCCTCGAAGTCAGTCCCGAACGCCCTCTTCCGCCCATCGAGAACCGGGTGGAGACGTTCACGCACGAGGCGAGCATGCAGAACTGGACCAGCCCCGTGCTCGAGTGGAACGTCGAATACGCCAAGGACATGCCCGTCTACTGGCATCAGTCCGACTTCTGGCAGGATCTGGCCGCGCTGATGAGCGTGGACACGCTGGCCAACCCGGAGAACCCCCAGGTGGTCGGCCTGGCCCTGCGCAACCCGGAGGCAGCCCCCGACTCGGACCTGGCGAGGCAACTGTCGGTGGTCCATGACCCGAACCGGCGGGAGATCCGGCTCCTGGGTCTGCCCGGGGAGGAGAAGACCTTCCGGCTCATGCGCCAGAAGGTCTCCGAGCTGTCCCTGGAACGTCGCCGGGGGCGCCTGCTGGCCCGGCTGAACGGGGCGCTGCTGTGGAACGAACCCCTGCCCGACAGCATGCGGGGGCTGTGTCAGATCGGCCGTTACGGTCGGGGCAACACGGTGGCCTGGGCCGAGGCGGTGCGGATTCGCGCCGCCGGGGTCGGCACGTCGGGTTTCCGGGAGGCGCCGACAGCCTGGGTCCCCGCCGCCGGGACCTGGGAGGTGACGAACCGTTGGCAGTGTGATCCGCGCTGGTCCTTCTACTCGGGGGCGCAGCGGGGCGGGGTCGCCTGCAACTGGAGCAAGCTGCGTCACGGGGGCAACGTGACCATCGAGTTTTTCGCGGGCCCGAAGATGGACCAGGACCGCGGCCGGCGGTACGAGTATGCCGGCGACATCAATGCGGTGATCGGGGCCGACGGCAAGGACATCACCAGTGGCTACAGCTTCCTCTTCGGCGGCTGGAACGATCGCGGCTCCCAGATTGTGCGCGGCAAGGAGATCGTCGGCGAGAACCGGCGCATCTTCGTCCCCCGGGAGGCGTCTACCCACCGACGCTGGTTCTACATCAAGCTGCGCAAATCCGGCAACCGCCTGAGTTACTGGGTGGACGGAAGCCTCGTGGCCACGGTGGCCGATGACCACCCCCTCGACGGGGACCGCTTCGGACTGTGGACCTGGGACAACGGCATCATGGTGGCCCAGTTCCGTGTCTCCACCGATAGCGACCTGATGCCGGCGCCCCTCATGGAGAGCAAACCGGCGGTCCCGCGAACCCCCTACGACCGCTGACAGGCGGCCGCGGCCGGCACGGCACCGACCCGGCGACGGAGAGCATGGACGCAATGCTTCGATCAAGGTGGAACCGGGCCCGGACTCCGACGTCCGTGCCCGGCATCGCAACCCGCGGGAAACGGGATGAACCCGGATCGGTTCGTGGAGTCGGCCGCCTGCCTGTCGCCGCGCGACGGCAGACAGGTCCTCGGCCGTCACGGAGATGCACCGAGTACGGCGGAGACCTGTCTGCGTGTACCGCACAGGCGGACCGCCGGCTTCATCCCGCCGCATCGGCACTGGGTTCATCCGTTTTCCGCCGGCTCCAGATGACTGGGACGCGGCGGGCCGCAGTGCGGTCGGCCTGGCTGGCGCCACTGGCGGTCCTGGGGCTGCTTACGGCCGGCTGCGACCGCGGCGGCAGGAGGCTGGAGACCATCCCGCCCGGCGCCACGGTCTGGTACGGCGAAGCCATCCTCGGCTGTA
>JAFGRS010000374.1 GCA_016935045.1 Lentisphaeria bacterium
CGAGGCGGCGCACGGCCATCCGCTGCGTACCTTGTCGCTTACATACCTTAGGGTATGCGCCCTCCTCGTGCCTTGCGGCTGACCATGCGGCGCCTCGCCAAACGGTTTTCCCCCTTGGCGCGCGTCACCACTCCGTAACCGTGCCGTCCGGGAGGCGCCAGACGGGATTGTGCCAGGCATGGCCCTTCTCGGCCGCGCGGCGCACGGTCTCCTCGTTGATCGCGATGCCGAGGCCCGGGGCGGTGGGACGGTCGACCATTCCGTCGCGGTAGGCGAAGACGCCGGGATCGGCGAGGTACTCCCAGGCATCCCCTTCCTTGTGGTAGTGGATCCCGAGGCTCTGTTCCTGGATGAGGGCGTTGGGGGTGCAGAAGTCCACCTGCAGGGACGAGGCGAGGGCGATGGGGCCAAGGGGACAGTGCGGGGCGAGCGCGACATCGTACGCCTCCGCCATGGCCGCGATGCGACGCACCTCCGAGATTCCCCCCGCATGGCTCAGGTCCGGCTGCACGATGTCCACCCCGCCCCCGCTGATCAGGCCCTTGAATCCCCAGCGGGTGTAGTTCCGTTCCCCCGTGGCAATGGGCATCGACGCGGCCCTGCGAAGCTCCCGGAACGCCTCCTCGTTCTCGCACAGCACCGGCTCCTCGACGAAGAACAGCCGGTAGGGTTCCATCTCCCTCATCATGACCCGGGCCATGCCCTTGTGAATCCGCCCGTGGAAGTCCACCGCGACATCGAGGTCCAGTCCGACGGCATCCCGGATGGCCTGCAGACGCGCGCACACCGCGTCGACGACCTTGCCCGAGTCGATCCAGGCGCACTGGGAGGTCGCGCCCATTTTCACCGCCGTGTAGCCCTGCTCGCGACGTTCCCGAGCCATCCGCCCCACGTCCGCGGGCGTTTCGCCGCCGATCCACGAGTAGACCCGCATCCGTTCCCGTACCGGTCCCCCGAGCAGCTCGTGAACAGGCACGCCGAGGGCCTTGCCCTTGATATCCCAGAGGGCCTGGTCGATGCCGCTGAGGGCGCTGGTGAGAACCGGGCCGCCCCGGTAGAAGCCGCCCCGGTACAGGGCCTGCCAGATGTCCTCGATGGCCCCGGGGTCCCTGCCGAGAAGCTGGCATTCCATCTCGCGCACCGCCATTGCCACGGTGGCGGCTTTGCCCTCCACAATGGGTTCTCCCCAGCCCTCGATGCCCGAGTCGGTGGTGATCTTCAGAAACAACCAGCGCGGGGGAACCGTGAACAATTCGAGAGACACGATCTTCATGCCGGATTCTCTCCTACTCGCAGGCTCAGAGCAAGGCAGGACAACGGGCAAGATACAGCCACCGAAGCCCTCGCGCCTCCCACATTCTCAGAGTCCAAAGTGAACAGCATTGGGGTGAGGCTCTATAGTGTATCGAAGCGACTTGCGACACGCTTCGTGCGCCGGCAGGAGAGGCCCCGCCCATGGGATTTGCCAATGTGACCTTCGAGCTGAGTCTGAAGCCTTTCACGGACACGTCCCCGGCGACGCGGGAGGATGTGTGCACACGGCTCTTCCGTCAGTGGCTGGCCCTGGCACGGCATGCGGACGGGCTCTCGGTCCTGCTGTGGAGCGCCGACGGTTCCGAGATCCTCGACTACGGGGGCCGTTTCGAGGACAGCTTCGAGTGGGCCAAGTGGCAGGGCGTCGCCAATCCGGCTCATCCCTACAGCGGCAGCGATCCGGGGAATGCCTCGATCCACCAGCTGCCGCGGCTGTACCGTCGGGAACCGGCCGTTTTCACCTACGGCTGGCTGCGCGACCTGGTGTCGGCACTGAAGCGCATCGGCAAGACCGTGACCGGGAGGCCGGTTCGGGTCGGCGCCACCTTCGACCCGGGGCCGGAGTTCGCCGTTTCGGACTTCAAGTACCGCCGTCACCGGGAGATCTGCATGGGGGACACGATGGGGAAGGGGACGATGGTGTGCTGTTACGCGGAGCTGGCGGGGGATGCGCGGGCCTATGCGGGTTTTCCGGGCGGCATTCCCGCGGGGACGCCATTCGGGACGTTCCTGGGGCGTCAGGCGCGGCATTTCCTTGGCGATCTGGGTTTTGACTATCTCTGGCTCTCGAACGGCTTCGGATCTGGCCTGGAGACCTGGGGGCTGAAGGGCGCCATCTTCGACGGGGAGCATTTTCGGCCCGAGCGTTGTGCCGAGGTGCGGCGCAAGAGTCTCGGTTTCTGGCGGGCCTTCCGGGAGGAGTGTCCCGACATTCCTCTCGAAACACGGGGTACAAACCTCTCCACGGGCATGGACCTGAGTTCCGATGCGGTACCCCTGCGGGAGATCTACCGGACGGTCCCCGGGATCATGCCGCCCCCCAATTCGCCCTGGGCGGCCCTGAACGGCGACTTCGGGCTGGAACTCGTGGGCTGGATGTCCCATATCGCCGAAGTGCCGGGCGACCGCTTCCCGTTCCGCTTCTACACCCACGATCCATGGTTCCTGAACAGCCCCTGGCTCGACCGCTACCAGAGGGAACCCCACGACATCGCCCTGCCCCTCATGGTCAGCCGCATCGACGCCGGGGGTGCCGTGCGGGTGCCGACGGATCTCGAATTCCTGACCGCGGACGACTCCTGGGGAGAGATGCCCGACCAGGTCCCCAACGAGGTCATTCCGCACATCCTTGCGGCCCGGGCCTGGGCCCCCGACCAGCCCGGACCCCTGGTCTGGGCCTACCCCTTCGACGAATACCACGAGTGGACATTCGGCGAGGCGCCCCGCCTCGAGGATGTCTTCTTCGGGGATTGGTTCCTGCGCGGCGCCGTGAACCAGGGCCTGCCGCTCAACACCGTGGTCAGCACGCGGGCCGCGGCTTCCCTTCTGGCGACGCGTCCGGGCCTGTTCCGGGGATCGGTGTTGGTGACCCCGGTCCCCGACTCCGGGTCGGCCTGGGACGCGGCCCTTGCCCGGCAGGTGCGGGCAGGGGGGCAGGTGTTGCTCTACGGTCCCCTATCCCGTGCCGGCGCGTGGGTGCCGTCCGCGCTCGGACTGGTCTCCGCGCCACCCCTTGCCGGGACGTTCTCCCTGCGCCTGCCCGAGCCGTGGGATTCCTGCGCGTACGGCGGCGAATTGCGTCACCACGCGCTGTTCTGCGCCGGAGGCATGGCGGAGGCGCCCGGGCCGGAGACGCCGCCGGGGGGGGCGAGGATCCTGGCCCGGAACGAGGAGGGATGTCGTGTCGCGGCGGCCAGCGCACCCCTGGCCGGCGGCGGCCGCCTGGCCTGGGTCCGCGGGACGGTATCCTGCGATCCGCGCCAACTGGGCGGGCACCTGCTCGTGCCCTACGATGCCCGCGACGTGTTCCCGGCGGAGATGCTGATGCGTTGGGCGGCAGGCGCCTTCGGCTGGCGCCTCCGGCACGAGAAACTCGACGCCGCGCAGCCGGCTCCCATGCTCTGCGTGGCCCGGCACCGCAATGCGTTCACCATGGCCGGATACCAGGCCGACGGCACCGTGGCCCTGCGCCTGCGTGCGCCCCAGGGCGTGCCGCTGCTGAGCGGGACCGAGACGGTGATCTCGGACGGCCTGGGGCGCTGTCCCCTGCCCAAGGCCTGGCTGCGGGAGTGCCGTGTGTTCGTCGAGCAGGCCGATGGGGGGCCTCTGTCCTGCCGCATTCGCCATTCGGGTTTCCCGGGTGTGACCCGTCGTCTCGAGGTCACCGGCCTTCGGGAGGCGGTACTGCGTTTCTACCCGGAGCCGGGGACGGAGGAACGGGTGGTGCTGACCCTGGGCCAGGGGGTGCCATGCCTGGAGGCGCCGCGGCTGGCCGGGCAGCTCCGGGAGAGTGCCTGGGGCCCCTGCATCGAGGCGGCTCCGGTGACGGGGCAGGTCATGATTTCCTGGTGAGGATGCGGCCGAACCGGC
>JAFGRS010000375.1 GCA_016935045.1 Lentisphaeria bacterium
CGAGGCGGCGCACGGCCATCCGCTGCGTACCTCTTCGGTACCATACCTTAGGGTATGCGCCCTCCTCGTGCCTTGCGGATGACCATGTGGCGCCTCGCCAAAATGTGAAGCTATTTCCGTGCGGACCCTTACGGTTCTCCGACGCGAAGGAAGCGAACCGTCCGGGGACCCACATCGAGGATCATGCCCGCGGCCAGGTCGACCGCCGGCAGCCGTGCAACCTCGACGTCGGACAGGACGTCCCGCAGGACCAGGGGCGCCGCCGGTTCCGGGCCCAGGAGTGCCGGATCGAGGCGTACGGCCGCGCGCAGGGCCTGTGCGGTAGGGTTGGAGACCAGGAGCAGCCGCTGCTCGGGATACAACACCGTCCGGACGTGGGCGGGTTCGGCCAGCAGGCGCGGATACAGCCCCTCGGCGCCCCCGGCCCAGAACAGGGCACGTCGGAGGACCTCGCCGTAATCCGGAGCCGCCGAGAATCCACTCAGGTACACCACGCGCCCGGGCCCCGCCTCCCGGGCAGTCACCACCGGCGGGGCAAACGTCTGGCCATCCCCGGAGTAGACGAGAACCACATCCCCCGAGACGGGTTTGACGCGGACATTGGCCCGCTGCTCGGAAAGGATGCCGATCCCCGGCGGCGCCAGCCAGTGCTCGGCGGCCGTGCGCCGTGCCGGCCCGGTCCAGGCCGCCGTGGGCACGCCGAGGCGCATGCGATCGTTGGGGGTGAACGAGCCTGCCGCGGCGCCCGTGTCGGTGTACCCATCCTGGTCGAGTCCGAAGAGGTGGGCCAGGCGCCAGGAGGTTTCCGCACCGGGACCGGGGCAGGCGGAGGGCGCGTCGATGCCCACCAGGCCGCCGCCGTTCTCGACGAAGCGCGTGATGGCCTCCGCTACCGCCGCGTCCTGCCAGTGATGCCCCCCGCTCCAGGCGCTGCCCGCCTCTCCGGCGTTGAGCAGCACACGGGCGTCGGCGGGCACTCCCCCCGTCCGGATTTCGGCCAGGGAAAGGAAACCGATGTCGAAGGGCAGGTCGGTGAGGTGGACGAGGATGGCCTGCGAAGGGTTGATCTGACCCCAGGAGGCCCACGAACGCACCCTCCCCCAGGCGTTGACGACGTAGATCTTCCCGGGATGCCGGAAGGACTCGCAGCCGCCGACGAGAGCATGGATGACGCGGAACTCGTCCATCACCGCCTTCATCGCGGCCGCGAGGTCGTCGTTGCGCAGGCTGCCCAGGGTCTCCCCGCCCCAGCTCAGGCCATCGGGTGCCCGGAAGAGGACCGCGCGCCGGATCTCGACCCAGCGGTTCCGGATGCGCCCGGGGGGATCGGGATGGCGGAACAGCTCCCCCCAATCCAGCCAGGGAGAGAAGCGGATGATCTTGGTGATGTCGGCCGGAATGTCGGTGACCATGCGGCAGACCTGGGCGCTGCCGCAGGCCTTGACGATTTCGTCGGCGCCGGTCTGCTGGAAAAACCCGAGGTAGGGTTCCATGCCGATCCAGTGGTCCCCCCAGAACGGCCGCACGCGTGCCCCGTGGGCATGGGCCAGGTCGACCACCCGGCGGGCGCAGGCAATGACGTGCTCCTGCTGGAAGCGCATCCAGGCGAGGTACTCCGGCCGGGGAGGGTAGTTGACGTGGCCGTAGCGGCCTTCGTCCACGAGCCAGGCAGGATCGAAAGGGACCGTGTCGGCGGCTTCGAAACGGGTCTGGGCCACGGGACCGGCGCCCCACTGGTACCCCCACCAGTTCCACTGGGCCATGCCCTGATCGGCCCGGATCGAGGGGAAGGGATAGTACAGACTGGTCGGCCGATAGACGTCCAGGTGCGGGGCGCGCTGGTCCAGGAACGCGGTCAGGGCGCGCAGCATCGCCTGTTCGGCGCCGGGATGGATGGGATCGGGCATGGAGTGGAAGAAATGCAGGTCCCGCGGATACACCAGGAACGCAACCTGGTAGGTGTGCCCGGCAACAGGGGACCCAAGCACCAGGCGTTCCCTGTCGCGATCGACGCGCCAGTGGGAACTCGCCACCTCGATGCCCGCCGTCCGGTCGTAGACCCGCCAGTAGCGCAGCGGGTCGTTGCCGGTGTCCAGCTCGAAGCCGTGCCTGCGGTAGGGCGCCATCAGCTCGATGCTCAGCTCGGCGTCCGCAGCCGTCACCGGCTTGCTGAGCAGGTAGCGTTCCTGGCGCTGTTCCGGATGGGCCTCGGCCCATGACCTGGCCATGCGGACCGGCGGGGTGCTGACCGCGGTCCGGAACCCCAACTCCCGGAGCACCGGCAACTGCGCCGGGTCGGTGTGCAGAATGGTGTTGCAGCCCAGCCGCCGAATGACCTCCAGATCTTCGGGAGAAAGCGCCCCCCCGACCCCCATGAGAGTGAGCTGGGGGGCCTTGGCGGGAGGATGCCGCCGCAACCAGGCATCGAGCAGAAGACCGTAGGCAGCCGTCCCGAACGGATCCGCGGCGGCACGCCCCAACTCCTCGAGCCGCACCCAGGCGCCGCGGGCCTCCGCCTGGCGCCCCGCGGCAAGCAATTCCCCCGCCAGGCCCTCGACCCGGACCGCCTCCCGGGCCAGGGCGTCCGCAAGGAACCCGCGCCCGGCCTGGCGGTGTGCGGCCGCCACCTCGGCCAGGATGGCGGATACGCGTCGCGAATCGGCCGCGAAGGTGGCCGCGTCATAGACCCAGCGCGCAAAGGGATGGACATCGAGTTCCCCCAGGGGTGGAGCACGGTGATACGCCTTGCCGTCCGTCCACTCGAAGTCCAGCGCCAGACGCAGCGTGAAGCGGCCGGCAACGGCCAGCATCGAGGCGGGAAGCTCGACCGCAAGCACCCCGGAGGCGCGATCGTAGCCCTCGGTGACGTCCAGCGGCTCGACCAGGGCCGGGGAAAGCTCGATCCCCAGCCGCCGGATCCGGGCCGCGTGTTCCGGGC
>JAFGRS010000046.1 GCA_016935045.1 Lentisphaeria bacterium
GAGTCGCGCTCGGCTCGCGCGACCTACCGCCGATGGCCAAAGTAGGCGCCACGAGCCGAGTGGCGCAATCCCCCGGGCGCCTGCGATGGACTGCCGTCCGGTGGGGTTCGCGGTATGCGTTGCCGGCGACGGGTACCCGCCGAACCTGACCCTCGCGCACTGCCCGTCACGGCCCTCGGCCTCACACCCTCCACGGTCCGGGTTCTTCCCTGACGATGTCGCGGATCTGGTGGGCGCGGGTGCTGCCGACGCCATGCACCCGGGCCAGTTCCTTCTCGGACGCCGTGAGCACGGCCTCGACGCTGCCGAAGTGGCTGAGCAGGGCCTTCGAGGTGACGGGGCCGACGCCGGGGATGGCGCAGAGCAGGCGCTGTCGCCGCAGGTCGGCCCGGCGGGCGGCGCGCCCGCGCAGGGGTCCCTGGCGTGTACCGAGGCGCAGGCGCTGCTCACACAGCCGCGCGAGGGTCCACGCGCTTTCGGCCTGATCCCGGGTGCGGAGCACGGGCAGGCGATAGGTCTGTGCCAGGGTAATGAAGGCCCCCTGAATGGCTCTGGGGTCCATCGCCAGGTCGTTGTCAAAGGAGCCCCCCTCGACCACCAGGATCGACTCGTGACGGGGATGGGCCAGGCGGTAGGCCTGGTCGAAGAGACGCCCGTCGACGAGGGACAGGCAGAAGTCACGTGTCGTCTTGCGTTCGACGATCAGGCTCTCGCCGACGCGGTAATCTCCCAGGGGAAGGACCTCGATGGTCACCGCAAGGCCGTGTTCCTCGATCAGCGCCAGGACCAACGCCTCCGCCTCCTCGCGATGGTCCACGACGATGTGACGGCTGTCCATGGCGACCGCATTCCCTCCCGGCACGGCGGTTGGGCGCCGCGGCACGGCGCCCCCGCCCTCACGCATTGCGGCTGAAGATCGGGGTCAGCGACGCGGCGAACTGCTCCAGCGCCCGTTCCTCCTCGACCGTGGGCGCCCGGTCCTTGCCTGCTACGTTCAGGGCGATCCGGAACAGGCGCATGTCCCCGGGCGGAACCGCGGCCGTGATGGACTGCGCCAGGGTCCAGCGCAGAGCCAGAGCGGCCTCCGCGGGATCGCTGATGGGCTCGTACCAGCACTTGGGATAGGGACGCTCCGCACCCTTGGCGTCCGCACCCCGGCGGGTCCGTGCCATCGCCTTCAGGGCCAGCACTCCCAGGCCGCGTTCCCTGGCCCGCCGCAGAACCTCCTGATCGAAGTTCCCGCGGTGATGGCACACCACATTCACCGGGTACAGGATCGTGTCGAACAGCCCGCTGTCCATGGCCGCCAGGGCCGCCTCCGGGGAATGGGCGGAAAACCCCAGGAACCGGATCAGGCCGGCCTGCTTCGCCTCCTGGAACGCCTCCATGGCCCCGCCGGGACCCAGGGCGCGGCGCACGTCCTTTTCGACGTCCGTGATGGCATGCATCTGGTACAGGTCGAAATGGTCCGTGCCGATCTGGGCCAGCGATGCCCGTAACTCCTGCGCCGCCCCCTCCTTGTCCCGCCGGGTCGTCTTGCAGGCCAGAAACACCCTGTCCCGCCAGGGCTTCAGGGCCGGCCCCAGCTTCCGTTCGGCTTCCCCCTTGCCGTAGCTGGGGGCGACATCCACGTAGTTCAGCCCTCGCTCGACGGCTTCGGCGAGGCAGCGGTCGGCCTCGGCCTGGGAATGCCCCATCAGCACGATGCCACCCATGCCCACCACCGACAGAGACTCCCCCGTGCGGCCCAGGGGACGGCGCGGAAGCGCGGTTGTCGTGTCCGTCATGTCCTTCTCCTGCTGGGCGCGAAGCGCGGGGGACAGCATGCCGCCCATGGCAACCGCCGTGCCCGTCTTCAGAAACGCGCGTCGTTTCATGTCCGCGGACTCCTCACGTGTCGTGATCACAGCGCCGAACCGAGCCCCGCTGGAGACCCGGTTCCCCGCCACCCGGACCCGAGCCCCACCCCCGGCCCCGGGGAGGGCACATCGCCCCGCAGACCCGGCGTCGCTTCATCGAGCCCTTCTCGTCGGGAACAGCAATCCGAAGACGTCCGCGAAATCCTCGACGAAATGCGGCGTCAGGCCGTTTCGCACCCGTTCCGGGATCTCGTCGTAGTCCTTCTCGTTGGCCTTCGGCAGGATGACGTGGCGGACCTTCGAGCGCCGGGCGGCGATGACCTTCTCCTTGACGCCGCCGACAGGCAGCACGCGTCCGGTGAGGGTCAGTTCCCCGGTCATGGCCCAGCGCGGCGGGGGCGCCATCCCGCGCCCCAGGGACACCAGGGCCGAGGCCATGGTGATGCCGGCCGAGGGGCCGTCCTTCGGCGTCGCCCCCGCGGGCACGTGGATGTGCACCGTCGTGCCCTTGAAGAAATCCGTGGGAATCCCGAAATCCCCGCAATGGGCCGTCACCAGGGAATAGGCAATCTGCGTCGATTCCTTCATCACCTCGCCGAGTTGCCCGGTCAGACGCGTCCCCGCCTCCCCGGGCGCCGCCTGCGCCTCGATGTACAGCGTCGTGCCCCCAAGGGGAGTCCACGCCAACCCCATGACCACCCCCGCCCGGCTGCTCCGCATCAGCGGGTCGTCCGTGAATTTGGGCTTGCCGAGGTATTCCGATACATTCCTGGGCGACACGGTCACCTTCGCCGTGATCGTGCCCTCCGCGCGCCCGGTCGCGATCCGGCGCATGCAGCCCCCGAGGGCCTTCTCGAAGGCGCGGACCCCGGCTTCGCGGGCATATCCGTCGATGATCGCGCGCAGCGCCCCCTGGGTGAAGGCCACGTCGCCCCGCGTCAACCCGTTCCTAGGCAGCAGCTTGGGGATCAGATGGCGGACCCCGATGCGCAGCTTCTCCTCCAGGATGTACCCCGACAGGGCGATCGTCTCCATGCGGTCCAGCAACGGCGCCGGGATCGTGTCCGGAACGTTGGCCGTGGCAATGAAGAGGACCTTCGACAGGTCGAAGGGCACATCCAGGTAGTGATCCCGGAAGGAGTTGTTCTGTTCGGGATCGAGCACTTCGAGCAGCGCGCTCGCGGGGTCCCCCTGGAACGACGCGGCCAGCTTGTCGATCTCGTCCAGCATGATGACGGGATTCGCGGTGGCACAGGTCTTGACGGCCTGGATCACCTTCCCGGGCAGGGCCCCGATGTACGTCCGCCGATGGCCCTTGATCTCCGCCTCGTCCCGCATGCCCCCCAGGGAAAAACGGAAGAACTTGCGCCCCAAAGCCTCCGCAATGCCCCGCCCGAGGGACGTCTTGCCCACCCCCGGAGGACCCACCAGACACAGAATCGAACCCTCCACCGACCCCCGCAGCTTCGCCACACCGACAAACTCCAGGATCCGGCGCTTGACATCCTCCAGACCGTGATGGTCCCGGTCCAGGATCCGCCGCGCCCGGGCCACGTCCAGCACATCCTCGCTGTACTCCCCCCAGGGCAGACCCGTCAGCCAGTCGAGGTAGTTGCGCGACACCGCGAACTCGGGGGATTGGGGGCTGAGGAGCTTCAGCTTGTCGATCTCTTCACGGATCCGATCCCGGGCTTCGTCGGGCAGCGCGTGCGAGATCTCGTCGATCCGCTGCTGGTAGCGCTCGATCTCCTCCGTCTTCTCGTCCTTCTCCAGACCCAGCTCCTGCTTGATGGCCTTGAGCTGCTCGCGCAGGAAGAACTCCCGCTGCTGCTTCGAGATCTTCTCCTCGATCTGGTGCGTGATCTTCTCTTTCAACTGATTCAGATCCAATTCCTTGCGGAGCAGCAGAAGGGCCTTCTCGAGGCGCGTCCGGACGTTCAGGCATTCGAGGACGTCCTGCAGCTCCTCGGGACTCGAGGAGGTGATGGTCACGGAGAAGTCGGCCAGTCGCGAGGGATCGCTCCAATCCGCCCTGGCGAGCAGCATCTTGATCTCCTCGCCGAAGAGGGGGTTGTGCTGGATCAGCTCGCGCATGGAGTTGATGATGGCCAGGCAGAGCGCCTTGACCTCTTCCCCCGAGGCGACGATGTCCTGCGGGTAGATGACCTGGGCCATGAGCTTGCCGTTGCGCTCGACGGCCTTGAGAATCTCGAAACGCTTCTGACCCTGGCAGAGGGCCTGGACGGCCCCCTGGGGCCCCTCCTCGAGGCGCAGAATCCGCACTGCCGTGCCCATACGGTAGAGCCGGCGCTCCACCATCTCCCCGTCTTCGCTCCTCTTCTCCTCCTTCGGCAACACGAAGCCGGCAATCTTCTCGGAGACCTCCTGCGCCACCGTCTTGAGGGTCTCGGCGTCGGGACCCGGCGCAAACAGAACCGGAAACATCATCCCCGGAAAAACCGGCTTGGCCCCCGCCGCCAACAGATAGATCCGATCGGGCAGCTCCTTGCTGGCCAGAATGATCTTGGGGCCCTCGTCCAGAGAATCGGACTCCCTGTCGGGAACAACCTCCGGAGTGACGAACACCGCCTGCCCGTCGTCGCGATCCGCCATGATTCACGCACCTCCCGTGTCAGGGTGGCGTCCCGCCATGCCGGCCGCCTGCGCGCCGGCACGCCGCAGCCAGGATGACCTCGCCTCCAGCATCGTGCCGGGTCTGTCCGTACAGATCTTGTCCACGCCCATCCCGGCATAGGCGTCGAAGAGCCCGGGATCGTTGAGGGTCCAGATCATGACCCTCAGTCCTGCCCGGTGAGCTTCTGCCACGACTTCCGGGGTGGCGCCCTCGAACTGCCCGTGGATCCAGGGGAAGCCGTGTTCCAGGGCCGTTGCCAGGATGGCGGGAAACTTGCCCAGAAGTGCCAGCGGGATCCCGTCATCGGCGCGTTGCACCTGCAGCAGGGCCTCCAGGTGGAAGGACGAAACCACGTGGCTCCGGCCGTTCCCCGGGAGAGCGCCACGCAGAAGCCCCGCCAGCCGCGCCGCATTCTCCGCCCGGGCAAAGGCCTTCACCTCGACGTTGAAACACACCCCATGCGCCGGAGAGAGGGCCAGGGCCTGCTCCAGGGTCGGGATCGGCTCGCCGCGGAAACGGGGGTCCTTCCAGCCGCCGCACTCCAGGAGGCGCAGTTCTCCCAGCGTCATCTCCGCGATCCGCCCTTCGCTGCCGGTGGTCCGCTTCACGGTTTCATCATGCATCACCACCAGCTCGCCGTCACGGGTCTCGTGAACATCGAGTTCGATGGACGGGGCTCCCGCGGCCACGGCCCTGCGGAAGGCACACAGGGTGTTTTCCGGGCCCTCGTCGCTGGCGCCGCGGTGGGCCTCGATGATGGGGTGCTGGTCGGGGACATCCATGCGTTCCGGGTCTCCGTCCGGCCCTGTTCTCGAACCTGGCCCCGGCAACCGGGCCGGTAGCCTTCAGGACGCCGGCCTACTCATCGTCTCAGAATTGTCCGTACTCGCGAATCTGTGCCCGCGAGGCCGCGGGCGGTCCAGACAGATCCGGGACAATCGCTAATGTAAACGGCGGCGGGGAGGATGCTACCCTCTCCCTCGCCGTCCCATCTCCCCCATCGCCTCATCGTTCCCTGCGCCTCTGCGCGAAAACAGAAACCGACTGCCGACCACCCGACACACGTCCATCGCCTGATCGCTCCCTCGCCATCCTCGCCACCCCTCACCCGCCCTCCCGCCCGGGGTTGCCGCGCCTGCCCGAGGCCGCTATCTTTGCCGCCGAGCATCCAAGACCATGAGAACCCACACCGCCATCGCGGAGGAGACTTTCCATGACCTCCATCGAACGAACCCTCGACGGGACCGGCGTGCTCCGCCTCGATTTCCTCACGGACCGGATGGCGCGGGTGCGCCTCGACCCGGAGGGACGCTTCGCGGACACCGGCCTGAACCGCTACGGGTTCATCCTGCCGCCGGACACCGGCGACCCCCCGTTGAACGCGTCGGAAACGGGGGCCGCGGGGCAGGCCGCCACTGGGGCCATGACGGTCCAATGGGGCACGGAAAACGGCCCCCTGCGCGTCCTGGGTGCAGCCGGCGATCTCCTCCTCCGCCTCGGGGGATACGATCTCTCCGCGGACGGATGCCGGGCCCGCTTCGAGGCCCTTGCGGACGAAGACTGGGTGGGATTCGGGGACCAGACCCGGGACCGGCTGTACCATCGCGGTCAGGTCGCGGACTGCCATGTCCGCAACGTCAAGTCCTACATCCCGGTGCCGTTCTTCATGAGCACGGCCGGATACGGCATCCTGGTCAACACGACGCACCGCGTTGTCTTCGATATGGCGCATACCGACCCGGAGCATTTCGAGTGGCGGGACGGACGCCGCGCGCTGGACTTCTATGTCTTCGTGGCGCCGGATTTCCGGGGTCTCCTCGAACAGTACACGCTGCTCACCGGTCGACCGCGGCTGGTGCCGGAATGGTCCCTCGGCCTGTGGTACATCTGCCGCACCCAGGCCAATGACTACGAGGCCGTGAACGACGCGGTGAATTTCCGCCGCGAGGGTATCCCCTGCGACGTCATCGGACTCGAACCCGGCTGGATGGAGAAGAACTACGACGGTTCGGTCACGAAGGAGTGGAGCAAGACGCGCTTTCCCATACCCTCCTACGCGCAGAGGGGTCCCCACAACTTCTTCAATGCCCTGCAGCGCCTGGGATACCGCATGGAACTCTGGCTCTGCTGCGACTACGACCTCTCCTACGAGGCGGAGCGCCGCATCGGGCAGCCGACGCCGGTGGACGAATCGCGGCGCAATGCGGGCTTCTTCCAGCACGATGCCGAACAGGATGCCCACTTCAGCGCCCCGATGTACGCCGACCGGATCACCCGACGCGAAGAACCCTGGTTCGAACACCTGAAGAAGTTCGTCGACCAGGGGGCGGCATTCTTCAAGCAGGATGGCGCCTACCAGGTCCTCGACCATCCCGACCGACGCTGGGGCAATGGCATGGACGACGCCGAGATGCACAACCTCTACCCCCTCCTCTACGCACGCCAGATGGTGGAGGGCTTCGAGAACCATACCGGACGCCGGGGGCTCTCCTTCACCCCCTGCGGCTGGGCCGGTTTCCAGGCCTGGGCCGGGACCTGGACCGGCGACACCGGCGGGGGCACCAAAACCCTCGGCGCCATGCTCAACACCGCCCTCGTCGGCCACAGCTGGGCCACCAACGACATGGAGGTCACACAGAAGGAAGCCCTGCACTTCGGCTACCTGCTTCCCTGGGCCCAGATCAACAGCTGGAACTACTTCCGCATGCCCTGGGCGCAGGGCCCCGACCTGCTCGAAGCACACCGCTTCTACAGCCGCCTGCGCGCGCGCCTCGTCCCCTACCTCTACGCCTGGGGCTGGCAGGCCAGCCAAAACGGCTTCCCGGTGATCGCCCCCCTCACCCTCGAATTCCCGCGGGACCCCGCCTGCAGGGAGATCCTGCTGCAGTTCCTGCTCGGACGCGACCTCATGGTCTGCGCCTTCTGCAACGAAGCTTACTTCCCGGCTGGCCGCTGGCTGGACTTCTGGAGCGGCCGCGTCGTCGAAGGCCCCCACCGGCACCCCATCGCCTGGCCTCCGCCGTGCGGCGGCGGACTGTTCCTGCGCGAGGGCGCCATCGTGCCCCTCGGGCCGGTCATGCAGTACCGCGGCGAACGGCCACTGGACGGGATCGAACTGCTCGTGTTCCCCGGCCCGACACGCTCCGAATTCATCCTCTACGAGGACGACGGCATCTCCCTGGCCCACCGCCAGGGCGCCTTCGCCCTGACGGCCATCCAGGCCGAACGGGATGGCAGCCGGATTCGGATCGACATCGGCGCGCGGCAGGGCACGTTCGAGGGAATGTGCCCCCAGCACACCTGGACCCTTCGAGTGGCAAGCGACACCGAGCCGAAGACCGTCCATGTGGGAAGAAAACGCCGGCCGGCCAACCGCTGGTCCTTCGATCCGGTGCGCCGGGAGATCACGCTGCCGGAAATCACCGCCCCGGCCGAAGTCCTCATCGAACGGGCGTAGACCTGTCTGCCGGCAGACAGGCCCGAGTGGCGCAAGGTCCCGCTCGGCGCGCGGGACCTGCTTGAACCTGCCTCGTCGCGTCAATTCCGCTTCGGCCGGGTCAGGTGTTCTGAGGTAGCGGCAGGAGTTGCCGGACCGGCCGATTCCCGTGTGCCCGGCCCGGGCCCGCGGCGGCCGTCACGGTTTCGGTCCACGTTCCCGGCCGTCGGTTCATTCGACCAGGGGCGGGAGGCTGGGGTCGCTCATGCGGCTGGCGGTGGGGAAATCGAGGGGTTCGAGACGGTCCACCAGTCCCCAGCGGCGGGTGAAGGGCCACCACACCCAGAGGGCGCGCCCGACAAGGTTGCGCCGGGGCACGGTTTGCCAGAAGCGGCTGTCGAGGCTGAAACCGCTGTTGTCTCCGAGCATGAAGTAGTGTCCTTCGGGCACGGTGAAGGTCGCCTCCGGGCTGCGCAGGAAGGGGGCGCGGTCGTGGTTGGTGTAGCCGTGGTAGCCGCCCTGGTGGCTGTAGATGCGTGGGAATCCCGGGTCGTCCTGGCCGTCCACCAGGCGGAACTCCGCCGCTCCCGGTTCCCGAACGTAGAGCCGGCCGTCCTCGATCCGCAGGGTGTCGCCGGGCATGCCGGCCAGGCGTTTGATGTAGAAGCGGCCGCCGAGAGAACTGCCGTCCTCGCGGGTGATGCCATCGGTCACGAAGACCATCACGTCGCCCCGACGGGGCTCGGAAAAGGCCAGATGCGTGCGGTCCACAAAGAGGTGGTCCCCCAACTGCAGCGCGCCGCGGACCAGAACATCTCCCCGCCGCAGGTAGGCGCCCAGGCCATGGACCTGGCGCAGGTACTTCAACACATCGTCCGGGGCCCCCGGCACCCGGTAGGTGACGTCCCCGACGGTCACCTGGCTGGACGGGAAGAAGGGGATCGAGGGCCGGCGCAGGCGCACGCTGGAGAGGTCCAGGTAGCCCTCACTGCGCACCGCGATGTCCACGTATCGCTTCGTGTAGTTCAGGTACCCGAAGAAACGCCGGACCGGGTTGAGCCGCAACGGTTCCGCACTGGGCACGAAGTGGATCCCGAACAGGGTCGGCTGCATGCTCCCGGTCGGGATCTTGAAGGGCTGCAGAAAGAGGGCTCGCACGCCAAAGGCAAGACCCAGGGCCACCACGAGGACCTCGAAGTTCTCCCGCAGCCAGGGGTGCGACCGCGCGGGAAGGACGACGGGATTGTCCGTGCGGTGGCGTTGCAGGCAGGCCTCGGCTGCCGACAGCGCCGCGGACGCGCGCGCCCCCGCCACCTCGACGGCCGCCGCCTCCAGGGAGGCCAGGGACTCCGCGGGCAGGATGTCCCGGTCCTTGAGAATGAGATGCCGGTAGTGTCGTTCCAGGTCCCGGAGTTCGGCCCGGACCCGGGCCCGGCGGGTGTAGAGCCGTCGCACCAGGGAATGGCCGCAGAAAAAGTAGATCAGGAGGAGATCCAGCAGGACAATCCACACGAGGCTCATGCATGCTACTCCGATGCCTTGAGGACCGCGACGAAGGCCTCCTGGGGAATGCGCACCTTACCGACTTCCTTCATCCGCTTCTTGCCCTCTTTCTGCCGTTCGAGCAGCTTCCGTTTGCGGGTGATATCGCCCCCGTAGCATTTTGCCGTCACGTTCTTGCGCAACTGGCGGACATCCTCCCGCGCGATGACCTTGCCGCCCACCGCTCCCTGGATTGCGATGCGGAAGAGGTGGGGGGGGATGACCTCCTTGAGCCTCTTGGCCAGGATGCGGGCCCGGGACTCGGCCCGGTCCCGGTGCACGATGGAGGCGAAGGCGTCGACGGGCTCGCCGTTGACCAGGATTTCGAGCTTCACCAGGGGGCCGGTCTGGTAGCCGTCCGGTTCGTAGTCCATGCTGCCGTACCCGCGCGTGACGGTTTTGAGCTTGTCGTAGAAATCCAGCACGATTTCGTGCAGCGGCAGGCGTGCGGTGATCATGACGTGGCGCAGGTCGACATTGGCCGTCTGCAGGCAGATGCCGCGTTTCTCCATGACCAGGTTCATCAGGCTGCCGAGGTAGTCCGTCGGGGCGATGATGTGGGCCCGGATCATGGGTTCGTCGATGTGGTCGAACTCGCTCGGATCGGGAAGATGGATCGGGTTGTCCACATCGAGGACGGCCCCGTCCTTCATGGTGACATGGTAGATGACGCTCGGGTAGGTGAGGATGACGTCCATGTCGTATTCCCGCCGCAGGCGTTCCTGGACGATCTCCATGTGGAGCAGTCCCAGGAAGCCGCAGCGGAAACCCGCGCCCAGGGCCACCGAACTCTCGGGCTGGGCCACGAAGGCGCTGTCGTTGAGCCGCAGCTTGGCGATGTTGAACTTGAGGGCTTCGTAGTCCCGGGTGTCGATGGGGTAGATGCCGCTGAAGACCATGGGGCAGACGTCCTGGAACCCCGGCAACGCCTCCGTGCAGGCCATCCGCGCCCCCGTCACCGTGTCGCCGATGCGGATCTGGAGCGGGTCCTTGATGGCGGTGATGACGTACCCCACCTCGCCGGCGTGCAGGATCCCCGTCGCGCGCATCTGGGGCGAAAACACCCCCACCTCCTTGACCTCCGTCACGGTGCCCGTACTGAAAAGCCTGACGCCCGCCCCTGCCTCGATCTTCCCGGAGAACACCCGCACGTAGGTCACCACGCCCCGGTACACGTCGTACACCGAGTCGAAGACCAGGGCCCGCAACGGCACATCCGGAGCAAACACCGGGGGCGGCGGGACGCGGGCGAGGACGGCCTCGAGGATCTCGCCGATGCCCAGGTCCGCCTTGGCGCTGGCCAGGAGCGCCTCTTCGCGCGGAATGGCCAGCAGTTCCTCGATCTGGGTCAGGCAGGTGTCCACATCCGCCGCCGGCAGATCGATCTTGTTGATGATGGGGATGATGGCAAGGCCCTGCCTGAGCGCCAGGTTGACGTTGGCGATGGTCTGGGCCTGCACGCCCTGGGCGGCGTCGATGACGAGGAGGGCGCCCTCGCAGGCGGCCAGGCTGCGGCTGACCTCGTAGGAGAAATCGACGTGGCCGGGGGTGTCGATGAGGTTGAGTTGATACGCCTGGCCGTCGTCGGCCTGGTAGGCCATGCGCACCGGGTGGCTCTTGATGGTGATGCCGCGTTCCTGTTCCAGGTCCATGGCATCCAGGATCTGGTCGTGGAACGTCCGCGTATCGATGGTGCCCGTGCGCAGCAGGAAGCGGTCGGCCAGGGTGCTCTTGCCGTGGTCGATGTGGGCGATGATGCTGAAGTTGCGGATGCGCGCCTGATGCGTGCTCATGGATACTCGTCGGGCGCTAGTGTCGGCTGATGACGGCGATGGCCCGCAGGCCGCCGGCCTGATACAGGACATTGGGCAGCCAGACCAGGAGTTCGGGGCGGAAAGCCCCCTCGCTCCGCAGGCTGCGGGTCAACAGGATGAAGGCGTAGAATCCCAAGGCCAGCAGCAGGCTCAGCAGCAGGCCAACCGAGGTTTCCGAACGGCGGCTCCGGATGGCAAAGGGAATGCCCAGCAGCAGGAAGGCGATGGGGGAGAGGGCCATGGACATGCGTGTATGCAGCTCCACCAGGAGGGGTGTGACCGGCACCCCGGACTCGGAATCGAGGGCGATGCGGCCGAAGAGCATGGGCAGGTCCATGTGCTTGGACTTGCGGACCAGCCGGCGGGTCTGCGAGTCCTTGCCGAGGGAGAGGGGCAGGGTGATCTGCCGGGTCGCGAACCGGCCCGGGCCCTCCTCCCGGTCCTCGGCAGCACCTTCCCCCTCGAGGTTCACGCTCCCGAAAGTGGCATCCTGGAGAACCAGTTCCAGCACGCCCCGTTCCCCGTCGCGCCGGATGTGGCCTTCCCGGGCGGTGATGGTCTGTCGCAGCCGCAGTTGCTCATCCTGCACCAGGATGTGGATCCCGTAGAGGGCGTCCCCATCCCGGCGTTCCACGCGCACGTTCAGCCCTTCGAGTTCGATGAACGCGTCGTGGCTTTCGAGGAGGGCCATGGACCCGGCCGCGGCCTGTTCCCAGAGCAGCTGGTCGGCGGCGTACCGGCAGCGGGGCGCCACCGTGGTGGAGAGCCAGAAGCACACCCCGCTGAGCAGGACGCTCAGGATCAGGCCCGGGGCAATGACCTGCCAGAGGCTGATACCACAGGCCTTCATGGCGGAGAACTCGTTGTCGGCGGAAAGCTGGCTGAACACCAACACCGTGGCGCAGAGCAGTGCCATGGGCAGCGTGAAGCGCAGCATGTCCGGCAGCCGCAGGACCAGGAAGCGGCCGAGAACGGCGGGGGGCACGCCCCGGCTGAGGAGGTCGAACAGGCGGATGATGTGGCCGGCCGTCATCACGAAGGTCAGGACCCCTACAGCCAGCGCCGCCGTGACCGCCAGACTCCCGGCAATGTAGGAGTTCAGGATCTTCATCAAAACGAGTAGCCGATGTTGAAGTGGATCTGCCCGCCTCCGTCGAGGTGGTCCCAGTCCGTGACGATCGGGAAGCCGTACTCGATACGCACGGGCAGGGCCTTGAGCTGGAGCCCTACGCCCACGCTCGCGTTGATCTCGAAGGGGTTGATGTCGAAGGCATCGGGCCAGACGTTGCCGACGTCCAGGAAGGCGTGCACGAACATGAAGTCACCGATGGGATGGGCCAGTTCGACGCTGCCCAGGAAGCGTGACTTGCCGCCGAGGGGGTTTTCGCCCCGGTCCACGGGACCGATCTCCCGGTAATCGAACCCGCGCAGGGTCGTCGAGCCGCCGGCGAAGTAGCGGTCGAAGATGGCCACCTCGTCCCCGCTGATGTTCTCCGCCAGGGACACCTCCCCGCGCAGGCGCAGGACGCTCTGCCGGAACGCGGGTCGGTAGGTGGTGGCCCGGAGGTTCAGGCGCAGGACGTTGCTGTAGCTGCCCAGCAGCGACGTGACCAGCTCGGCGTTGAGTCCCAGGGTGGAGCCATGGCGCGGGAAGAGGAAGTCGTCACGAGTGTCGCGGGACAGTCCGAAGATCGCCCGGTTGGCCCAGTAGTCCCCTTCTTCCTCGATCAGGGTGCGGTCTTCGGCCATGGGCACGTTCGGCCAGGTGTAGGGGATGGACGGGTCGTCGTAGTCCGCGTACAGGGGCGGGTCGTCGAAGTCCCCCAGGCTCACCCGGTCCAGACGGATGCCGAAGGTCTCGCGCCAGGTCGTCCACAGCGGCCGCGTCAGGGTCACACCCAGCCCCGTGTCCCGCTGGGCGTACTCGTCGAAATACCGCGTGCTGCTGAACAGCTCGACGTTCAGGCGCAGACGACGGTCCAGGAACCACGGCTCGGTGAAATCCACCAGGAAGTCCAGGCGCTCGGTGCCGACACTGGCCCGCATCCGCAGGCGCTGGCCGGCACCCTTGGGCGGCCAGTCACCGAACAGCCGGCTCAGGTCGAAGTTGTTCTCGGCCATCTCCACGAACCCGAGGATGCTCTCGTCGGAGGAGAAGCCGGCCCCCACCGAGAATACGCCCGTGCGCTTCTCTTCGAGTTGGATGCGCAGGTCCTTGAGGTCCTCCCGCTCGGTGGCCACGGGGGTGATCTCGACCTTCTCGAAGTAATTCAGTTGGGTGAGGCGTTTCTCCGAGGTGCGGATCTTGCCGGCATCACCGAGGTCGCCGGGCTGGATGGCGAGTTCGCGCCGGATCACGTGGTCCTGGGTGATTTCGTTGCCGACGATGAAGACATCCCGGATGCGGCTGGGCAGGCCTTCCCGGACGCGGTAGGCCACGGCCACGTTCCGGGTGGCCGCATCCCGCTTGAGAACCGGGTAGCAGCGCAGGTCCAGATGCCCGAGCTTCTCGTAGGCCCCGCGCAGCGCGTCCAGGTCCTGCTGCTCTGTCGTGGAACTGTACGTCTCCCCGGCGCGGAGGTTCACCAGGGGCCGCAGGTCTTCCGGGCGGTACCGGTCGCCCTCGATCTCCAGCTCGACAGCCGACACCGTGTAGGCGTTCCCCTCGTTCAGGTGGAACACCAGTGTCACCCACGTGCGGGACCGGTTGTGCTCCTCCTCCACCTTCTCGACCGCGAAGTCCAGGTACCCCTTTGTGGCATACAGCTCCCGCAGCAGGTCCTTGTCCAGCGTCACCTGCTGCGCATCGTAGTAGTTGCCGAAACGCAGGATGTAACGCCACCAGGGACGCCGCGTGGCCACCGCCCTGCGCAGGGCCCCGCTGCTGAATACCGTGTTGCCCGTGAAGGATACGCCCTGCACCTTCGCCCGACCTGTCTCCACGATGCGGAACACAACGTCCACACCCGCTGTCCCCGCGACCGGTACGGTCTCCGTGACCACTTCCGTGCCGTGGTACCCCGCGTTGCGGTAGCGTTCGAGGATCGCGGCCCGGTCTTTGGCCAGCTGACTCTCGTCCAGGGGTACGTCCCGCCCGTGCTGCACAAACGTTCCCAGACGACGATCCCGGAAATGCCGGTTCCCTTCGAAGCGGATCGCCTTCACCGTCGGCCGTGGCTTCACCAGGAAAACCACCAGGACGCTGCCGTCCGTCTGCTCGTTCAACTCCGTGCGCACGTCCAGAAACGGACCGAGACCGTAGAGACGCTTCACATCGTCCGAGAGTACACGCGGGTCGAACTCCGTCCCGGGAAGACTGCGGATGGACCCAACCACAAGCTGCCGCAGGGACTCCGGGTCCAGGTCCGGCGCTTCGCAGCGGACCACCACGTCGCTGATCCGCGCCGCGCGTACCGCCGCAAGGGGCCACCACAGGACACCCACAGCCAGGACCAGGCCCAGCCGCCGCCAACCGCCGTATGTCGACCGTGTCATCTCCCGCTCCTGTCCCAGTGCTTTGTCTTCCTCTCAGGCCGCCGCGGCCGGCCCAACCCATCGCCGGTACCTGCCGCGGACCCCAGGCACGGACGTCAGACGTCCGGAACATCCTCGTCGGCAATTCTGGATTTGCTGTCGAATCGTGTGTACACGGGGAAGAACAGGAGGCGGACCATTCCCGTCTCGCCGTTCCTGTTCTTGGCCACCAGCAATTCGGCCTCGACTCCTCGCCGTGCCTTGTTCGGGTCCTGCTGGTCGTCCCGGTTGCGGTGCAGCAGGGCGACGACATCGGCGTCCTGTTCGATGGCCCCGGACTCGCGCAGGTGGGCCAGGCGCGGCCCCTTGTTGTCCTGTTCGGCCATCCGGTTGAGCTGCGCCAGCACCACGATCGGAATGCGCAACTCCTTGGCCAGGGCCTTGATGGCACCCGAGATGCGCGCCACCTCGTTCTCCCGGCTGGCGTTCCGGTTGCTGCCGCTGACCTGGATCAACTGCAGGTAGTCGACGAACAGCGCCTGTATATCATAGTCCCGTTTCATGCGCCGCGCCTTGCTGCGCAATTCGAGAACATCGATGGCCGCCGTATCGTCGACCACCACGGTGGCGTCCTTGAGACGCTGGCTGGCGCCTATGAGTTCGTTCCAGCGGCCGTGCGTCATGGCGCCCTCACGGATCTCGGGCATTCCGATGCGGGCCTCGCTGCACAGCATCCGCAGCACAATCTGCTCGGCAGGCATCTCCAGGCTGAAGATCCCCACCGGCGCGCGCAGATCGCGCAGCACGACGTTGGCCGCCATGTTCAGAGCCAGGGCCGTCTTGCCGATGGACGGCCGTGCCGCGATCACGAACATCTCCCCCGGACGCAGGCCCGTCACCAGGCGGTCCAGGTCCTCGTATCCCGTCGGCAGACCGAGGACCTCCTTCTCCCCGCGCTGCAGCTTCTCCAGATGATCGAGTGCAGGCATCATCAGGTCGCTGATGGTGCGCAGATCCGTGCGTTCGCTCAGTCCGGTGACCTGGAAGATGTCCTGCTCCACCCGGTCCACCAGGCTACGGACATCCTCTCGCGCCTCGAAGCAGCGGTTGGCGGTTTCGACGCAGGTTACGATCAGGCGTCGCAGGACCGCGGTCCCGTGAACGATATCGACATACTGCTCGACGTTGGCCGCGGTAGGCACGGCATCGAGAATCTCGGCCAGGTACGCCCGGCCGCCGGCCGCTTCGAGGTCCCCGGCCTTGCCGAGGGCATCCGCCAGGGTGACCAGGTCCAGGGCGGTACGGTTGCTCTGGCCCAGCAGGTCCCGGATGGCCTGGAAAATGAGCTGGTGTTCCCGCTTGTGGAAGCTGTGCTCGAAATTCAGCCGGCCGAACGCAACCTCGAAGGCGTGCAGAGGGTCCAGCATGATGCTTCCCAGCACCGCCATCTCCGCCTCGTGGTTGTGCGGATACGGCTGGCCCCCGGTATGCACCAGGGACAGCGGTTGGTCGTGGGGAGAAGATGCCTCTTGAACCATCGCTCTCTGCCTGAAAGCCGCCCGGTCCGGGAAAGGGATGTCCAGCCGGGGCGGTAAACACCATAATCACTCGCATGGCTTTTGCCACCGCCGCCACTGTCCTTGCGGGGCTGATACACGATCCGGCGGATCGGTTCCCGCCGCCACTGCCCTTGCGGCAGTGGAGCGCCGCTTCGGGGTGAGGGAACGCTGTCCCCGCCGCCACTGCCCTTGCGGCAGTGGAGCGCCGATTCGGGGTGAGGGAACGCTGTCCCC
>JAFGRS010000376.1 GCA_016935045.1 Lentisphaeria bacterium
GCTCCCGCTCCCTGGCGGCGTTGCTCGCTCGGGACGTACCACTGCGGGTATCTGCCTGTGCGTGTACGCACGCAGACAGGTGCCCGCTGCGCTCGCGCCTTGCCAGGAAACGGGATTGGCTGCAGCAAAATGGGTAGGTATTCCCGCGCGGGCCCTAAGGTGTTCTGAGGCCTCCCGGTCGAGGGGATGACCCGGTTCGTCCGCGCCACGGCAGAGAATCAGAACCTGTGAAAGGACCGCCCGGGTCCGCGGATCCCTGGAACCGGCGGTCCTGCCGCCCGCACGCGCGAGGCTGCCGCCGTATCCCCTTCTCACGTCGGACGGCATTCTCACACAGCTTCTCAGCGATTCCTTTCCCCGGACAGGAGCTTCGGGTCCGGGGGTGCCTGGCAGGACACGGCCACCATGCCGTTGGGGCCGGAGACGGTGCCGTGATACTCCCCGGCCGCGACGTGGATCACGTCCCCGGCCCGAATGGGGAATTTCTTGTCGTCCAGTCGGATGAAGCCATCCCCTTCGAGCACGAGGATGAGGTCTTCCGAATCGTCGTGGACATGCTGCGTGAAGGCGACGTTGGGACCGAACCTGGCGTAGTTGAAGGTGATGTGCCTGGCGCCGTCTTCCGGGCCGATGACGTTGCGGGTTTCCCCCCTGCCCATGTCGAAGGGGCGCCCGTCGGTCATGCGCTTGATGATCATCGTGGATTCTCCAGAGTGACATTGGCTTCGCGTTTCACCTCGAACTCCTGCCCGCGCCAAGTCAGACGAGGGCTGCCGAAACCGTGGTAGACGCGAACCGCCCGGGCCCTGTCGAGGGGCAAGCCGTCCCGGCTCTGAATGGTGAAAAGGACAGAGTCGGCATAGGCCCGGCCGGCCCAACGCACGGCGTGAAAGGCCACGAAAGCGGGGGATTCCAGCAGCAGTCCCCAGCGAGGCAGGGCCACCTCGCCGCCGTGGACCGAGGGTACCGATGCCTCCCCCTGCCCGAGGTTGACGGTCACCCGAACCGCCCCCTCGCCACTCCCGTAGACGCTCTGCCGGAGCGCACCATCGGGACTCAGGAACTCGAAATGCGTGAGCCGCATGTGGGCGGTGGCGGCATGCAGGGGCCCCAGGACCTCGTGCGTGTTCTTGAGGAACGCGTCCGTGGGGTGCATCCCCTCCGCCCAGCCCCCGTCGGCACGGACGAAGCAGCCGCGGTCCGTGGCCGCTGCCGGACGCCCGGCGCTGAAGCGCAGCTCCGGGGTCAGGGTCAGCTCTCCCAGGAGCACTCGTCGTTGGGCATCCCCGAGCGCGAGGGGGGCCCGCTCGGAGACTTCGGGACCGAACAGACCCGCGTACACGGTCACGACCGGCGCCTTCACGCCCTCGGGAACGGTGACCCGATGCGGGCCGATGCGGAGGCGTTGCCCGGCCTGCCAGCGGGAAGTGACCGGTTCGGGAGCATGATCGTCCTGGAACAGGATCTTCTCCCCTTCGGCAAAGTGGACAAAGACGCGCCAGTCCTTGCTCACGGGGGCATCCCCTTCCCATTCGTAGGTGATCTCGAATTCCCTGGTCCCCAAGGGCTTGAAGGCCGCGATCGTGGGGCGCCAGGGGATCCCCCCCCTCTCCTGGGCCGGCGTCTGCCAGTAGAGGTGGTCCGGCATGGAGTGATAGTGGAGTGTCCGCGCGCAGAGGGCGTGGTGGACGACGTACTCCGCTGCCTGTTCGGCTGCATAACCGTACTTCCCGTGACAGATCTGGCAGTCGTGGTACACCATTTCCCAGAAGGGGATCACCGTGGCGCCGAGTTTCCCCGGATCCAGGTTGTGGTAGTACCGCCCCGAGACACCGACGAGGCCCTCGAACCAGTCGCTGTGCGGCAACGCCCACTCGCGGCCGCACTCGCTGCCGAACAGGCCGAAGACTTCACGGGCATAATCGCTCAGACGGCACTTCCACAGAATGTCGTCGTTGCGATCGATGGGATGAGCCGGATCGCTGCACTCGCGGGGACCTACCGCATAGGTCGTGTCGATGAAGTAACACCAGGGACCGAAGAGCCGCTCCGTCTCCGGCAGGTTCTGGGGACGACGGGCCAACTCGAGCTGCTTCGGAGCGCAGACCATGTAGGCCCGGCCCCCAAGCCAACGCCCACCCTTCTTCAGGTTCCCCTGGTCATCCTTCTCGATCAACGCCGGATCCCAGCTCCTCGCGTCCGCATACATGTCCTGGTAGTTGTCGTGGAGGGCAGCCACGTAGCCGAGGGCCTGGATGCGCCGCACGGCGTCGGCCAGGGCCAGGTTGCCGCCACACTCAGGATTGGCGGGCAGGTTGTCCGGGTGCCGGCAGTCGTATCCCCCTTCCGTCCAGCCGCCGAGGATGAACAGGCAGCGCTCGATGCCCAGGTCTCGGCGCAGGTGTTCCGCGATCTGTGCGGCCTCATCGAAGGTCCAGCGCACCTTGACGGATTCCTCTCGGGTACTGTCCTCGCTCATGCGCCGCGCCAGGCAGGTCCACAGCTTGACGTTGGCCGCCCCGGGCAGCAGGTCAGCGTGCGCTTCGCGCCGGGTCTTCTCCCGCCAGGTCACGGCCAGGCCCTTCGCTTCGGCGATGCGGCGATAGCCTTCGGCGATGGTGTCCCAGCCCCCCTTCCCCAAGGGCGTGACACGGATCGAACGCGCCGTGGCCCGGAGCTGGACCGAAGTCGTGAGGCGCTGCCGGCCGGGGGCTTCGGCCGGCAGCAACGACCGCAACGTCGGGAACACGTACGCATCGTCCCAGTCCAGGACCAGGGCCGAGCCCTGTTTCACGAAGCCGAACATGTTCATGTGGCAGCCCTCGTAGTCCGAGGTGCCGAA
>JAFGRS010000377.1 GCA_016935045.1 Lentisphaeria bacterium
GGGAGGGGGCGCGGCCGCGCTCCCTCACCCCGAATCGGCGCTCCACTGCCGCAAGGGCAGCGGCGGCGGGAAGCGATTCGCCGGATCCTGAAACAGCCCTGCGTCCCATGCGGCCCGGGTTGGCCTGGGGGGGCGGCAGCGGGTATGTTCACATGACCCCGGAGGAAGTCCATGAAGCCACAGTCTTTCGCGGCACTGATTCTGAGCGCGGGGCTTGCCGCGGCACAGGACGCCGGTCCTGCCGCGGGCGCGCATTTGCCCCGGCCCTTGTCCATGGACGGCTGGGCGACGTGGTCCGCGGAGGCACGTGGGAGTGCCGTTCTTCGGGGGGACGGGTTCCTTGTGGTCGACTACGACTCGCCGGAGCGTCAGCCGGTGCTGCTGCGTCCTGCCTTGCCCCTGGAGCTACCCGGGGACCTGGTCCGGTTGGAGATTTGGTTCGCCTGTGCCCGGGGGGACGTCAACGTCTGGTTCCTCGTGACCGACGCGGCCGGCCAGGAACGCCGGGTCTCGACCTACGCGACGAAACTGCAGGGACCGGAGATCGATCATGATCCGAGGCGCCGCGTCGAGTGGCCGCTGTGGACCCAGGCCGAATCCCGGGCCCTGCGTTTTCCGGACGAAGCGGAGATCGAACGGCGGGTGCTGCCCGAGTTCCGCGAGGCGGTCCGTGCCGCGGTCTGGCCCGGGCCCTGGAGGCTGACGGGGCTCGCCCTGGCGCCGGCCACGCACCGGGAACGGCGTTGGGGCGGCGGCTTCACGCGGGCCCAATACGGGGACATGGACGCCGGCCGCGGCACGGTCTGGCTCACCGGTCTCCGCTGCCACAGCCATACCAGCCTGGAAGCGCGGACCTATTCCGCCCTGTCCGAGCGCCTGCGCTGGTCGCGGGACGAGCCGATGGCCCTGTTCCTCGACGACCTCACCACGGCCGGCGGGCCCCTGGACTATGCCGTCGAGGTCCGGGCCGGGTACCAGGGGCCGCTCGTGTGGTGCGCCCGGGGCCGGGACGTGCTGGACCGTCAGGATCCTGCCGCGCTGTTCGCGGCCCGTATTCCCCTTCCCCTCCTGCCGGCGGGGGACTACTGGTTGCGGAGCTGGACCTGGGGGGAAGGTGGAGTTCTCGGCCAGGAACGGCTCTTCCGCTGGTTCGTCATTGCCGGAGGCGAGGCGTCGGTGTCGGCGCCGAGGCTCGGGGTTCCCTCGACCTTTGCCTGGCGCACGAACCGGCCGGACCACGTTTTCCCGGCCGGGACGCGGGAGGCGGTGCTTGCCCTGAGCGTCGCCGGGGAGGCGTGGCGTCGCGCTCCGACGGGCGCCACCTGCCGGGTGCAGGTCGTGGACTGGCGGGGCCGGCCGGTGCCCGTGTGGTGCCGCGCGATGAACTCGAGCGCAGGGGGATCGGCGGCAGCTCTGCCTGCCAACGGCCGGCCCTCAGAGAAGCGGCAGGACAGCACCCCGGGCATCGATCTGCCCCGCGCCGAGGAGTACGGCCTGGCCTGCCCCGTCAACCCGGGCAACGACTACTTTGCCCAGGCCGAGCTGCGGGCGGGGGAATCGGTCCATGGCCGGGCCTACCTGCACTTCGGCGTGGCCAATGGCGCCGAGGAGACCCCGGCCGCCAATGCGGTCCCCGCAACCGTGCCCGGACGGGACGAATTCCTCACCGGCCGGGCCTACCTCCAGGCCGAGTACCGGCACAACGACATTGTCTCCCGCCGGTACCCGTGGCTGCAGGACTTCGATCCAGGGGATTTCGAACTCTTTCTGCGCCAGGCCCGGCAGGCGGGTTGCCGGACGGTGACCGTCGGCGCCTGCCTGGGGGACATCGCGATCCTGCCGGGGGTCTTCCGCTGGCAGCATCTGGACGACCAGATCGCCCTCGCGGGCCGGCATGGCTTCCGCGTCGTGCTCAATTACATCATGGGCACGGCGGATGGCCGCACCTGCCCGTTGTGGATTCCGGCGACGCCCTTTCTGGACCAGTTCGGCAAGGTCTTCCCGGAGGCCCCGGGGCCGTCGCACTGGAACGCAGCCTGGGACGAGCAGCGGCTCGACTACTACCGCAGGCTGGCCCGGCGCTGCCTCGGCAACCCCCACGTGCTCGGGTACCAGGTCAAGAACTACAGTCTCGCCGAGGCCAACCTGGCGGAGTTCAGCACCGCCGACTATTCGGAGCCCGCGCGGGACGCCTTCCGCGATTGGCAGCGGGCACAGGGGCGGGAGCCGGTGTCCCTGCCGGCCCCGTTCCACCTGCCTCTGCGCAACCCCTACGCCACCGACTTCGGGCCGGACCTATCGCCCGAGTGGGTCCGCTTCCTGGACTTCAACGTTCATGCCGGACAGCGCTTCAGCACCCGGCTCATCGACGCCATCCGCGAAGTCGACCCCAGGCGCCAGATCCAGCTCGACCGCAAGCACATATGTTATGCCGTCGAGGCCTTCATTCCGGCCCTGCGCCAGGGCTGTGCGTTGAAGAACGAGGGGTCCCCGGGATTCCGGGACATCCTCCTTCACAGCATGGCTGGGCAGGCCGGCGTGCCCTTTCTGGAAGAGCTGCACCGTCAGATACCCACGAGCCCCTCCATCGCCGATGCCACCTACTTCTACAACTCCTATCTGTCCGACAGCATTTTCTGGCTGTTCCGCTGGAAGCCGGAGCAGCTCCTGGACAAGCGGCATCCCATGTTCCGGACCCTCGAGGACATGCTGGGCTACCTGGAGCGCGTCCACCCCCACTGGGAGGAGTACATCCGGGCCAGGGAACCCGCGCCCGAGGTGCTGGTGTTCGGCAGCCGTGCCGACCAGGCCCTGGGGCCGCCGCACCGGGGTCAGTTCACTTCCGTGGCCGGCATCGACGTGCTGGAGTCGCTGTTCGTCGCCCACCATCTGCCAGCGCACTTCGCCAACGAATACGCCGAGTGGGTGGATCCCGCCCGCTTCCGGGTGCTGTTTGCCCGGGGCGAAGTCATGCGGGAGAGAGCCCTCGAGCGGATCCTGGCCTACGCGCTCAACGGTGGGAAGCTGGTGCTGGTGGGGTCTGCGGGGCGCTACTGTCCGGAGCGGCCGGAAGCGCGTGACCTGCTCGCCGGGCCTCTGGAGGGTCTGGCCAACGTGCGCAGGCTGCCCGAACCGGCCCCTCGGCCGGGGCCCGACGGCGCCGCCTGGCCGAAAGTGAAGGCCTTCCCGCGGGCCGAACTCGACGGCATTCTCGCCTGGGCCGGGGTGCGCCGCCGCATCACCGCGGATTGCCCTTCCGAACCGGGGTTTCAGTGTCTGCTCCGGGAGTCCGCCGACGGCCGCCAAGCCTACGCGGCCGTGATGCGCACCTGGAACGGGACGTTCTACAGCGGCGAGATCGAGTTCCAGGAGGAGCTTGCGGCGAAGTACGGGCAAACCACAGGTACGGTGACGGTCAGGGGTCTGCCCGCCGGACGCTGGCGAGTCGCCAAGTTCCACCGCGACGGGCGCGACCTGGGTTTCCGCGAGGCCGCCGATGGCCAGGTGACCGTCGAGCTGGACCCCGCCTTCGCCGGCGAGGTGCAGCTCTTCCGCCTGACACGGGAGGGAAGGTGACGCCGCGTCCGGCGCGGTGGAAGAGATTGCGCCAGCGCCCCCCGCCGTTGCCGGTGACCGGGGCCCGGATCATGTCGACAGGCGGTCGTGGAGCCCACATGGCCGGCGTCGCTGAACCGGGGCCTTGGCGGCAGCCCCGGCGCTGTTTGGCCGGTCACCCCTCCCCCGGCCTGGCCCCCACGGCGAGAAACACGGGATACTCGCCCGAGTCTCGGCGCACTGTGTGAACAACCTCGAACGACAGCAGGTCCAGCCCGGCTCCAGCGAGGAAGTCAGACATCTGCTGCCGGGAGAACCCGCGGTGAGGGACGTCCGCGTCACCGTGGAAAGAGCCGTCTTCGGTGAGCAGATCGAGGATCGTCAGGCATCCCCGCGGCTTCAGCAGCGGTGCCGCCCGCGAAAGGAGAGCGGGGGGGGCGGCCACGTGGTGCAGAACCATGGCGGCGTAGATCAGGTCGAAGCTGGCCGCTGCGAAGGGAACTCCGGCCAGCAGGTCGACCCGCAGCGGCCGA
>JAFGRS010000378.1 GCA_016935045.1 Lentisphaeria bacterium
CCTGATCCAGGTGCACGGGCGCGACCGAGGCCTGGCGGTTGCTCTCCGCCTGCTCGCGCACCTCGGGAGGCACGTAGCAGGTCAGGTCCACATCCGTGTAGCGCCGGGAGATCTCGTTGTAGGACCAGGTGCGGTGCCGTTGCCACTGTGCGCGCACGAACAGAGGACAGTGGACGAGGAAGGTGAAGGCCACGTGCTCGAAGGGACTCGTATGGGCGTTCTCGAGGAGATAGCGCAGCAGTTTGACGTCGCGCTCGTCCATGGCGTCCCGGGACTTGCCGAAGGAGACCCGGGCGGCGTTGACGATGGTCACCTCGCTGCCCATGCTGTCCACCAGGCCGACCCATCCCTGTCCGTCCAGCACGCGGACGTGTCGGGGAGGCGGGGTGTTGACGCTGTGCTCAGCCATGGGAAAACACCTCGCACCGTTCTCTCGGGCGCCGGCGGCTTGCCACGGGCGCAGCCGCCTCGCGGCCGGGCCCTCTCCCGCCGCAGCCCCGGCGAAGGCGGGTCTGCCGCCGTACCTGCGTCCGTTCGGCATACCGCCGAGGACCTGTCCGCGTGTCCGCACAGGCAGACCCGGGCGCTCCAGACCCTTTCGGGACGATGAGAATCATGGTGAGGTCTGGGGGGGGGACGGGGTCAGGCCCCGGCCATCCTGGGCGCCAGGTACTCGATGCAGCTATTCAGGGTGGCCAGGCGGGGATAGTCTGCTTCCGGCACCTCGACGCCGTACTTCTTGCGCAGTTCCATGACGATGTCGAGGAAATCCATGGAATCCAGGTCGAGCTGTTCCCGCAGGTTCTTGTCGGGGTCCAGGCCCGAGCAGTCCTCATCGGGCACGATTTCCCCGATGATGCCGACGATCGCCTGACCGATCTCTTCCGATGTCATGCCTGAGGTGTCTCCTGAAACAGCGGAAACCCGACGCGGCATCACCCTATAAACCATGTTTTCGCAGGGAGTTAGCCAACGAATCTCCGAACCACCAGCACGCAGTTAATCCCTAACATGCCAAACGAATTATTCAAGATGGTGTCCACCCTTTTGACCTCCCGGGGTTCCCCGACCACGAGGTTGGGAAGGAGACACTCGGGATCGAGTTCGTCAAGGTTGATGGTGGGGTGGACGATCCGGTCCTCGAAGCTGGCCAGGTTCCCGGCCAACTCCAGGGCCCCGGCGGCTCCCATGCAGTGTCCGATGAAGCTCTTGGTGTTGTTGCAGTAGGTTTCGCGGCAGTCGGGGCCGAAGACCGCCCGGATGGCTTCGCACTCCTTGACATCGCCGGCGGGGGTGCCGGTGGCGTGCGTGCTGAGGATATGGATATCCTCGGGGCGCAGTCCGGCGCGTTGCATGGCCCGGGCCATGCACTGGGCCTGGCGCTCGGGGTCGGGCAGGACCATGTCCATGGCGTCGGAGTTGTAATGGTATCCCGCCACTTCTCCGTAGATGTGTGCGCCCCGGGCCAGAGCGCGGTCCAGCCGTTCGAGGACAAAGAGCGCTCCGCCCTCGCTGACGACGATGCCGTTGCGGGCGGCGTCGAAGGGTCGGCTGGCCTTGGCGGGGTCGTCATGACTGGCGAGGGCATTCTGGCTGCGGAAGGCGGCGAAGATGCCGAAGGTCCGCGGGCTTTCGGAGACGCCGCCCGCGATGGCGACGTCGACCTCGTCGAGGAGCAGTTGCTGGGCGCCGTTGATGGCCCCGAGGTTGCCGGCGGCACAGGCAGCCCCAATGGTGTAGTGGGGACCGGTGATGCCGAGGTTGACGGTGACCTCGCCGGCGGGGTTGTTGGCCACGGTTCGCGGGTTGTGGTAGTGGGACCAGTACTTGACGTCGTAGTCGAACTGCCGGATCTCGTGGATCTCCGCCTCGGTCTCGACGTTCCCGTGCTCCGTGATGCCCACGAAGACCCCCACCCGCGATACATCCACCGCCCCCAGATCGATGCCCGCATCCGCCAGTGCCTCCCGGGCACAGTAGATGCTGATGGAGCCCGCCCGGGTGCCGTTGCGGACCTCCTTGCGCGACTGGTAACGACGCGCGTCAAACGTGCACACTCCCGCCACCGTGTCCCCGAAGTACCGGACCGACCAGGGCACCACCCCGGAAACGCCCTGCAGCAGGTTGGCCCGGAACTGACCCAGGGAGTTGCCATTGGGCGCGGCAATGCCGACCCCGGTGATCACGATCCGCTGTCGCGGTGGCTTGCTCACGGCAGCCGTTGACACGTGCACCTCTTCGCATCTCGGAACGCAGGCAGACGAATCAGCTTCGTACTATAGGGCCTGGACGCCTCCGGTGCGAAATCCGGGCCGCGCGATCTTGGGCTGA
This sequence comes from Lentisphaeria bacterium, assembly GCA_016935045.1. Classification (GTDB taxonomy): domain Bacteria; phylum Verrucomicrobiota; class Lentisphaeria; order Oligosphaerales; family JAFGRS01; genus JAFGRS01. The sequence goes on from JAFGRS010000378.1 coordinate 2,332, forward strand.
TCGGAGAAAGGCCCCTTCCCGAGCCGATTCCGCCCCCGGTTCTCCCTCCCGGGATCCCTTCCGCCTGTCGCCAAAGGGCTTGAGACAGGACCGCCCGCCACGGTGTGCCCGCCCCGGACCGGAGAGCGAAGCTCGCGTTGAGCCGTCCCGCAGCCGCTGAGCGGTTACCCCGAATCTCCCCAGGGCTGTTTCCAGGTCCCAACGCCGCCGCCGGGCTTGTTCCGGTGGAGCGCCGGTCGGAGGGCGGGGAGGGGGCGCGGCCGCGCTCTCTCACCCCGAATCGGCGCTCCACTGCCGCAAGGGCAGTGGCGGCGGGAACCGCTGCGCCGGATCTTGGAACAGCCCCAACATCTCCCGGCCTGGACTTGACTCGCGGCGGGGGCGGGTGTCTCTTGGAGGGGGCGTCGAGGGCGTTCGACGGGAGGCGGTATGGAGACCGTGCGCAGGACGAAACGGGGGCAGCGCGCGGCGGTCCGCGCCGTGGACGATGGGGGGATGGCAGGACGGGAGTCGGGACGCGCGGGAGGCGGAAGGAGCCGGGTGGTGTCCGGGACGAACACGGGAGCACTCCAAATGAAGCGTCGGTGGTTGCCGATTGTGATGCTTGCAGGCGCGTTGGGGCTGGCGGGGGCGGAGTTCCGAAGCGCTTGGTCGCAGAGCGTGACGCGGACCTGGATCGGCCCGGAGTATTGGGCCAACCGGCTCCAGGACTGGCGCCTGGCCGAGGGACGCCTCGAGTGCCTGACCGCGGCAGAGAACCGGACCGTCGGCCTGCTGCCCTGGCAGGTCGGCGCCGCGCCGGGGCCGTTCGAGACCTCGGCGCGGTTGGGGATCCTGAGCGCCGGGACGTCGGGATACGCCGGTTTCCGGGTGGGCGGACACGGCAGACTCTTCGGGATCGAGGGCCTGGAGGACTACCGTGACGACGTCCTGAAGAGCAAGGGGTTGGACTGCGGCGTCACCGCCGACGGGCGCCTGTTCATCGGCCCGGCGCCGCGCTCGAAGCCGATGGCGTTCGGGGTCCCGCGGCAGGGCTGGAAGGTGCTGCACGCCGACAGCACCCAGGGCGGGGAAATGAAGCCCGAGTCGGCCCTGGATGGAGATCTCAACACGTTCTGGCACAGCACGTACGGAGCCCCACCGTACCCCCACGAGTTCCAGGTCGACATGGGTGCCGAGGTGGACGTCTGCGGGATCGTGTACGTTCCCAGGCAGGACCAGGTCATCGGCAGGATCAACCGGTACGAGGTCTACGTGACCCCCGACCCCGGGGCCTGGGGCGACCCCGTGCACGAGGGCACCTTCCCGAATGACCCCGCCCCGCGGACCGTGCGGTTCCCGGCAAAGCGGGGACGGTACCTCCGGCTGCGGGGTCTCACGGATCACGCCGGCAGGCCCGCGGCGGCCATCGCCGATTTGTTCGCGCTCGACCCGGCCACGGCGGAGAGGCCCGCCCTGGCAGCCGAGGATACCGTGATCGTTCCCCCCCGGGACATTCTCCTGCGGCTCAGAGGGGCAGTGGACGGGGAGGCCTGCCGCCTGGAACTCCAGGCCGTCGACGCGGCCGCCGGCACGCTGATCGCGACGCGTACCCGGACGGTGCCATGGACACAGGTCCACGGCGCACTCGCCCTGGTCTGTGACTTCCAGCCGCGCGGAAGGGGTGACGCCGGCGCCGCCGACAGCGCTATCGCCTGGTTCCGCGATTGGTCCGTGGCGGGCACCTGCCTGACCGGCGGGACCCACCAGACGTTCGGACCCGTGCTCTGGAGTCAGTACACGCTGCACCGCGGGGTCCTGAAACTGACGGCCCAGATGCCTCCCCTGGGCAACCGCGACACCCCCGACGTCCGGCTCGAATCCGGTGGCCCGGGACGCTGGCGCGAGATCGCCCGCAGCCCCATCGACCCATTGGCCCGTACGGCCCGCTTCCGGATCGAGAGTTGGGACACGACCCGCGACGTGCCGTACCGCGTTGTCTATGCCCTCGTGACAGCCCAAGGGCCCCGGGACTTCGCCTGGGAAGGGACGATCCGGCGGGACCCCGTTGACAAGGACCCCCTCGTCGTCGCCGCCTTCACCGGCAACGCGGATTACGCCTTCCCGAACGTCGACGTGGTCAAGCACGTCGCCCTGCATGACCCGGACCTGCTGTTCTTCTCGGGGGACAACATCTACGAGCAGGTGGGCGGCTTCGGCGTGGAACGGTCTCCCCTGGACCGCGCCTGCCTGGATTACCTGCGCAAGTGGTACTGCTACGGCTGGGCCTACCGGGAGTTGCTCCGGGACCGTCCCTGCGTCAGTATCCCGGACGACCACGACGTCTATCAGGGAAATCTCTGGGGGCACGGCGGGCGGGCCACGGACCGGGACACGAAGGGTGGGTACCTGATGCCCGTGGCCTGGGTCAACATGGTGCAGCGAACGCAGTGCAGCCACCTGCCCGATCCCTACGACCCCACCCCCGCGGAGCAGGGCATGACGGTGTACTACTGCCCCCTTACCTACGGCCGGATCAGCTTCGCGATCCTCGAAGACCGGAAATTCAAGACCGGCCCGGATGGGTTGGCGCCGCCGACCGACACGGGCCGGCCCGACCACGTCAAGGAGGAGACCTTC
>JAFGRS010000379.1 GCA_016935045.1 Lentisphaeria bacterium
AGCCCGCCGCCTGCCTGTGCGTCGCATCTGCCTGCGTCGCGGACGCGACAGGCAGGCGCAAACAGGTCCTCGGCGGTATGCCGAACCAATGCAGTGCGGCGGAGGATCGCCGCCTCCGGCCGGAACGCCGCGGGAATGGATGTTCACCTTGCGCGCGCCGGTGAGTTGCGCGGGCCCTCAGCAGCATCGCCGAGGCTCGCCCCCCCCGGATCGGACCTTCCCCGTCGCGCCGTCAATACCGCAGGGACTGCCCCAACGCCTTGCCGGACATGGTCACGAGGCGGGCCCACTCCAGCTCCAGCGTCTCGACCCGGCAGGCGAGGCGGATCCCCTTGGCCTGAACGTCGGTCCGGTCGGCGATGAAGGTCAGATCGGACACGTCGCCTCCACGTTTGCCCTTCACGGCAAGGAGGAACTCGGCGTCGTTCGACAGCTTCAGGACGGCTTCTCCTGCGACCCGTGTCCCCGCAAACCGCAGGTCGGAGAGGATCTCGTAGGTCCCGTCCATGCCGGCCGGCAGGGGCAGGACCAGATTCAGCGAGGTGGTCGTCTTGGGGGTCGGCACCTCGTTGTTGCGGATGAGTTGGGCCGTCCCCACCAACTGGCGCTTCTCCTCATCCAGGGCGAAGCGCATGTGGATCACCGTCTTGATCGGGCGGCCGTCGGCGCCCGCCGGTTCGATCCCCTTCGCTTCGAGCGTGACCGCGATGTCCCCTGCCTTGCCCCTGAGATTGCCGCGAACCGCCAGATCCACGCTGGCGGAGGAGTACGAGTAGGTCCCCGTACCCGTGACCTTGCCGCGGCCATCCTGGAGGAGGTCCAGGGTCAGGTCCCCCGCGCCCAGCTCGATCGAGTAGCTCCCGCTGATGTCCCAGAGACCGCGCCCCGCAAGCACGTCCGCGGCCCGGACAAGGGCCAGAAAACTGCCCTCCGGATCCACCGCGTTGGCGGGACGGAACACCGCCGTGAGGTCGAGATTGCTCACGGCCGGCGAGACGGTGCGGGGGTTCGCCCCGGAACCGTCGCTCCAGTGGGAGAAGGCATAGGTGTAATCCGGCACGGCGGTCACCGCGGTCGTGGATGCGCCATGGGTGACGGTCTGCGTCAGGGTCCCGGTCAGGGTCCCGTTCGCCCCGGGAGAAAACGTCACGGTGTACGTGTTGATGGCGAACTCGGCCGTCAGGACCATGGGCCCCACGACTCCCGTCACCGTGAGGGGATTGGCGCTGCCGTAGGGCGTCCCGCCCGCCAGCCAGCGCACAAAGTGGTAGCCCGTGGCGGGAACTGCCGTGACCGGCGTGGCGGCGCCACCGTGGGCAACACTCTGGACGAGGACGCCGGTGAGGGAGCCGTTGGCGCCCGGCGCAAAGGTGACCGGGTAGGTGTTGAGGGCAAACTCGGCCGTGAACACCATGTCCGACATCACCGGCCCAACCGTCAGTGGGTTGGCGGTGCTGTACTCCTCGCCCGCAAGCAGCCAGCGCAGGAAGCCGTAGCCGGTGTTCGGCACGGCCGTCACGGCGGTTGCGGCGCCGCCTTCGGGGACCATTTGCGATACGGCTCCCGTCAGGGTCCCGTTGGGGCCGGCCGAGAAAGCGACCGACCAGCCGAGGACAGTGAAGTTCCAGGAGGAAGGCGCCGTGAAGCCGGCAAAGGCGTTCCCCGCGGCGTCCACGAAGCAGGTGGCCTCGATCAGAACGTGGTAGGCCCAGCCCGCCGCCAGGGGGGGATGGGGGATCGTGACCGTGTTGCCCTGCACCATGACCTGACCCACCTGGGGATTCACGTCGATGGTCGCGATCACGGTCCCGCTCGCGGTCGCAACCAGCGTCACCGTGCCCTCCCCCGCCTCGATGGGTTCATCGAAGACCACTACCAGTTCGCCCTCCCGGGGGAGCCCCACGGCGTTGTCCGCCGGCTGCAGCGTCGCCACGCTGGGCGCGGTGCCGTCGAAGAGACGCACCAGGGGCGCCGCCGCCAGGTTCGCGTTGCCCGCCAGATCCACCGCGATGCCGCTGTCGATGCGCAGCGTGATGACACCGTCCTCGGAGGCGTCCACGGACACCTCCCAGACCTGGCTCGGCGTCACTTCGACAAGATCGTGGACTGTCCCCCCCTCCACCAGGACATCCTCGAGCGCGAAACCCAGGACCGGCTCCGAGAAGGTGATGGTGACGGGGAAGGGATCGTGGTTGACGATGGGCGGCACTTCGGTCGTCAGGATCACGCTGGGAGGGGTGGTGTCGAGGGTGATCGTGTCACTGATCCAGATGGACTCCCCCTCAGCGTCCCGGACACGGAAGTACACCGTTCTCTCGCCGTCCCCCGGGCTGAAGGTGAAGAGCGGCGCTTCCTGGTAGGGCATCCAGACCGCATCCTCGAACCCCTCCGGACTCTCGGCAGCCGCGTACTCCACGGGCCGGCCGCTGCACGTGTTGTGCAGAACCACAGTCGGAACACGGGTGTAGGCATCACCCAGATTCAGCGCCAGCCAGGTCGGCGACGACGCCGCCACCGGACTCGGCGTGCAGGCGATGATGGTCCCGCGCGAACCGACCCCCGTGTACTGCGTCCCGGACCAGTTCAGACCATGCAGCCATTGGGAGGTGCCCGAAGCCCGGGGGGTCCACGTCACACCGTCCTCGCTGCTCAGCAGCGTTCCGGCTTCCCCCGCCACCAGGATCACCGTGCCGGACCCACTCGATGCGGTCAGGTTCGCCGCAACCCCGCTGCTCTGCTCGACCCACGTCTCCCCGTCCGCCGAGGTCAGCACGGTACCCCAACTCCCCGCCGCCACAAACTGGGTCCCGGCCCACGCCACGGTCGAGAGATGAGCCCCGGTGCCCGAGACGCGGGACGACCATGCCGAGCCGTCGGGAGAGGTCAGCACCGTGCCGTTGCTGCCCACTGCCGCAAACAGGTCGCCCGACCAGGCAATGTCCGTCAGCCATTGGGAAGACCCCGATGCGACGGAGGTCCAGACGCCGCCGTCGGCCGAGGTCAGGATGGTGCCGGCCTCCCCCACTGCCACGAAGGCCGTGCCGGACCAGACCACGGCAGAGAGGAAAGCATCCGTGGCCGCCGCCCCCGGCAGCCAGAGTGCACCGTCGGGAGAGAGCAACGCGGTACCGTGGCTGCCCACGGCCACGAAACGGGAGCCGCTGAAGGCCACGTCGGTGAGCCATTCGGCTGTACCGGAAGCCTGCCGGCTCCACACCGTGCCATCCAGGCTCGTGAGCACCGTCCCCCCGTCGCCGACCACGCAGTAGAGGTCCCCGGACCAGGTGACGGCCGAAAGCACCCCGGTCCAGCTCGTCTGCTGCTCCCACACCAAGCCGTCCTCCGACGTCAGGATCATGCCGAAGTCGCCCACGCCGCAGAATCCCGCAGCCGTCGCCGTGACCCCCCGCAGGGGGGTGACCGCGCCCGAACTCTGGGGGGACCAGCCCAGGCCGGGAGTCGACGTCAGGATCGTGCCCCGGTCGCCCAGCACGCAGAACAGAGGCGCATCGAAGACGACACCATACAGGGTCTCCTCGCTCCCGGAGTCCTGCGGCACCCAGACCAGACCGTCCGCCGATGCCAGCACGGCGCCGCCTTCCCCCACGGCCAGGAACTCGGCGCCGGACCAGGTGACGGCATGCAGATCCGCTGCCGTCGGCGACCCCTGCGGGACCCAGTTCACACCGTCCGGCGAGGTCACCACCACCCCGTCCTCGCCAACGGCCACAACGCGCCCCGGCGACGCCGCAGCCCCGCGCAACCTCAGCCAGGGAGGCACCCCTGAGGTGCATGGCGTCCAGGCCAGGCCGTTGGAGGAAGTCAGCAGCGACCCCTCATCCCCCACCGCAACGTACACACTCTGGTCCGGGCACCAGGCCACGGCGCGCAGCCACGCATCGGTCGGAGAGGCCGCCGGGGTCCAGATCAAACCGTTGGGAGACGTCAGAATCGTGCCCCGACTGCCCACCGCCACAAGACGCGGTCCCTGACCGGTAACCGCCGAAAGGTAGCCGCCCACTCCCGAATCCACGGCTTGCCACGAAACCCCGTCCGGCGAAACCAGGATGCGGCCGTCGCCACCCACCGCAACCAACCTGCCCGCACGGTACGCGACCGACGACAAAGCACTGCCCGGCGGAACCGGCGTGCGCCAGACCCAGTGATCCAGGTCCGGTTCGGCCCGGACACCGTCCACGGCCCTGCCCAGGACCGCCGGCAACAGGCAGGTGCAGAATGCACAGGCAAGAGACACGACCTGGATGGGACCCTGCTTGGCGCGGCATTTCATGGTGTGGACCTCGTTCTCAGCGCTGTTCCCAGACTGGGGAAACCGAACCGCATGCCGCCGCCGGCACTGCGCAACCGGGAGACCCCGGCCACACCCGGCGCAGCCTCGACGACCCTCCGCACACCGCCGGCAGCCGCACCACCACGACGCAAAGCCCTCGCCTACCATGCCATTCCGGAACTCGGAGGCAGGCAATACAGCAAACCCCCGGAACCAAGGCGCCTCGGCGGCAGGACACCCCCAGAGGGACGGCATGCGGTCAATCCGCCTGTCCTGTCAGTACAACGGATGCCGAGCCAACGGCATTGACGCCCCCGCACCGCTTTTTCCTCGCCGGAACGAAGAACCCGGACTGCAACGGAGGCCATCGGACCCGCCATCCGCCGCCGCCCTGTCCGCCGCTTCCGTTACCCCGGCCGTGGGAATACGCTATTGTCACCGGCCCCGATTGCAAGACCTGCGACGCAGGGCAGGCAGCC
>JAFGRS010000380.1 GCA_016935045.1 Lentisphaeria bacterium
CGCGAGAGGAACAGCCGGTCCGAGACAGGCATGATTACGGTACGACGGGTCGCGGAACTGAAGAGTGTGCACGGGGCGCGGGCCCTTGCCGTCGCCTTTGGGGTGTTTGACGGGGTGCACGTGGGGCACCGGCGGGTCCTGCAGGCAGTCTGCGCCCACGCCCGCCGCCAGGAGACCATCCCCACGGTAATCACCTTCGACCCCCATCCCAGGGCCGTCCTGTCGGACAGGGAACCGCCTCCCCTGCTGACCCCTCTGCCGCAGAAACTCCGCCTCCTCGAAGCCGAGGGCATCCGGGCCGCCGTGCTCCTGCCCTTCGACCGAGCCATGGCCTCTCTGCCGCCGGAACACTTCCTCGAGCAACACGTGTTCGTCCCCGAAGGCCCTCGCATCGACGCCATCTGCGTCGGCGCATCCTGGCGCTTCGGCAGGGGCGGCGCCGGAAGCGTCGCTTCCCTCCTCGCCCATGCCGCGCAGCCGCGGAACTGCACCGTGGTCAGCGTGCCGGAACTCCTCGACGATGGACGACCCGTCAGCAGCACGCGGATCCGGGAGCATGTCCAATGCGCCCAACTGGACGTGGCCCGCAGACTCCTGGGAAGAGACTTCTCCGTCCGCGGCACCGTAGTGGCGGGAAAAGGCATGGGACGCTCCCTGCTCGGCTGCCCCACCGCCAACCTCGATGCCGCCCACATGCTCCTGCCGCCCGATGGCGTCTACGCCGCGCGAGGTACCCTCGAAAACCGCGCCCCGGAATGCCAGGGCATCGTCTACGTCGGACGTGCCCCCACACTGATACGGGACCCGAACACGGACGTCCCACGCACCGTCGAGCTGCACCTCTTCGACATCACCGCGGATCTCTATGGTCAGGACATCGAAGTCGCCTTCGTGGCCTGCATTCGCCCCGACAGGAGATTCGCCGGCCCGGACGAACTGCGGCGGCAGATCCAGCAGGACATTGCCCGGGCAAAGGTCCTACTCGCAGCGTCCACCCCTACGCCTTCCGGCAGAAACGGGCCTTCTCCCCGCGCCTGCCGGTAAGTGCCGAGGCCCCAAGATCGGCGGCAAACCACGCGGGACAAGAGGGCCAGGAACGCCCGATGCCTTAAAAAAGTGCCCCGGCAAGTCAGGGGAAGAAGGGAGGGGGGGGGGAACTTGCCAGGGCGGGGAAAATCTCGGCGACCCGGGGTCGACCGCTTTTTGGTTGCCAATCCCGCGAGAGGAACACCTCATCGCTTGCACACCACTAACCATACCACCGCCGCGAACGCTTTCCAATAGGCCGAAGGACTTTTTTTGACAAAAAAAACGACCGCCCGCACCGTTCAGCCCCGCGAAAGGACCCCGATGAGGTGTCCGAATCGGACAGCCGACCGCGAGGTGGGGATCATTTCCACTCGAAATTTTCTCCGGCGGCGCGGGACAGGTTGTGGGTGCGGCGATTGTCCGGGACGCTGCGGAGGCCGGGGCGGGTTGCGTGGGCGACCGCATCAGGCCAGGAAGGGCATGATGGCGAAGACGGCTCCGGCAAGCACGCAGAGGGCGGCGACGGTGTGACGACAGGGTTTCGATTGTCCCATGGCCAGGAGCAGGTCCCGGAAGCGCCAGGGGACGCCGACGAGAAGCAACCCTCCGCTGCCGACGGCGTAGCAGACGCAGGCATAAGCCGGGCGGACGGGCAGGTCGGCGACGAAGGCCCCGTGCAGCAGGAAACTGGCGCAGAGCACCAGCAATCCTCCCAGCGACCGTGCGAAGAGGTAGTCCAGGTACCCGTAGGCCAGAACGGCCGCCACCGGTACGAGAGCCCAAACGAGTTTTCTGTGGACGGCGAGGCCGCCTTCGAGCAGCTGGCAGCCGTAGTATGCAGACCAGACGAGGCAGATCAGACCGATGATCTCACCGGCAACACGAAGACGCGGCAGACGTGGCAGCGCCGGATGGGCGAGGGCCCTGCCCTGCAGTCCGGCAATCCCGCAGGCAATCAGCGCCAATCCCAGTGCGCCCGAAAGGGCTTCAAATGCCATTGTCCATCTCCACCTCACCCTTGCGGCCCGTGCACACAGCGCCCGCACACTCCCGGGACGGTTTCCCGCACGGTTCGCCGGATGCGGCCCCGGTCCCGGCGTGGGACAGGCTTCGGCGCCTCCGCAGAACATAAGGGGAGGAGGGGCCAATGCAATCGCGCCGCCCGGCGAAACTGCGGCTCCGACCACGTGTCCATAACAGGGTGAATCTTCCGCTGCCGGAGGAGAGAGATGGCCAAACCCAAACACACGTCCACGGAGACCGTGCGCATCCGGGTCCCGAGCCGGGTGCAGAGGGTGGTTGGCGCTGCCCGGACGCCGCGGCACAGGGCGGCTGCCTCCGGGCCTCGCCCGCGTCTGGACGGGGGTCTGGGCTGCAAGGAACTGCTGGAGAACCTGTACGATGCTCTGGTGATCATCGACGCGGAGGGCGGCGATGTCGTCGAGGCGAACGAACGTGCGGAGACGTTGTTCCACTGGCCGCGATCGGCACTCCTGCGCAGGTCGGTGGACGAGCTGATCAGCGGCGCCGACGCCGCGCTCCTGGAGCGGCTGGCGGGGAGCGCCCGGGACC
>JAFGRS010000381.1 GCA_016935045.1 Lentisphaeria bacterium
AGAGTGCCCGCGAGGCCGCGGGCGCTCCATCCCCCTGGAGGGCGAAGCTCCTGCTGAGCCGAGAGTGCCCGCGAGGCCGCGAGCGCTCCATCCCCCTGGAGGGCGAAGCTCCTGCTGAGCCGGTCTCCGCATGGTCCCGGGGAGCCTGCGCCCGGCGGCATCAGTGCCGCAGGGTCCTGTTGCCCACGTAGAGTTCCGTCAGGCTCACCAGGATCAACACCACCAGAACATAGCGCCAAAATCCGCGTTCGGAGCCCTCCCCGGGCACGGCCGCTCCGGCATGCGCCGCCTCCGGGTCCTCTCCCGTCGCGCGCAGGGCCGATGCCAGCTCCTCCGGGGTGAGCACCCCCGCGTCCGTCTCCGCGAAGGGTGTGTTGACAGCCAGGGTCAGGGCCGCGCCGGCGCCGGTCTCGAGACGGTAGAAGCCCGGCGCCTGCGCCGTGACGGAGTCCGCAGCCGAGGCGTTCCCGTCCGGATCGAACAGGCGGCCTTCGGGGTGGGCGGGGAAGACTTCCCCGACGGCGTAGGCGGTGCGTTCCTCCGTCCTCAGGGCCAGGTGCCGTACGGTCTGATGCAGGAGGGGCAGGAAGATGGCCCGCAGGTGCAGGTTGCCCCATTCCGGGTCGGGCGGTCCGAGCCAGACCACCACCAGGCCCTTGCCGAGGCTGCGTTCGAGCATGGCGGGGCGGCCGTCCTCGAAGCGTGCCAGGACCGTGCTCATCTGCGACCCGGTGATCTCCCAGTAGCGGCGGAAACGGACGCCGGCGAAGTCTCCGTGGTGGGGATGCAGAAAGACCTCGAAGACGGGATGCGAGTAATCCACCTTCGTCAACCCCATGCCCCGTGCCGTTGCCGACTCCTCCCCCGTGGTCACCACGGCCCGCAGACGGCACGGCATCCACTCCCCGTAGGCCTCGTTGAAGACCGTCGGCGTCACGCTGCGCCCGGGCAGAACCAGGATGCCGCCGCCCCGGGCCGGCAGGGCCTGCAACTCCGCCAGCACCGCCGGCGAGGCCGACCCCGGAGCATCCGCAAGGACGACGACCGCCGCGGCACGGATCTCGCCGGCGGACACGGCCGACAGCGGCAGCGCCCGTACGGCAAAAGGGCCATCCTCGGCCGGCGCCAGGGCGGCCTTGAGGAAGACGAGCATCGAGGCTCCCGCCACGGCCGTGTCCCGGCCATGCAGCAGGAGGACGGGGATGCGGGGCAGGACGCGCACGTTGAAGCGGACGGTGTTGTCCGCCTCGCACAGGTCCGCCGTCTCCAATCGGACCTCGACCCGGTTGTCGCCCGGCTTCGTGAACACATGCCGGAAGCGCACGGCCACGGGACGCCCGGGTTGGACGTGAAGCGATTGCCTGGCCGTTTCCTCGCCGTCCAGCCGCAACGTCACAGGGACCCCCGCCGCCCCCTGCCTGCCCAGGGCCGCGACACGCACCGACACCGTGCGCGCAATGCCGTCGTCCGCCAGGCTCTGGGGGCAGTCCGCGTCCACGATGGCCAGGTTCGGCTGGTCCGGCGCGGGTGTCAGGGCATGGACGCGGAGGAGTACCCCCGGCGACAGGCGCCAGGATTCGCGCAGGCGTTCCGCGCCGCTGCGTTGCAGGTCGGAGACGAGCAGGATTTCCCGCACCTCGGCCCGGGTGGACGCCAGAAGTTCGTCCGCCCGGCGCAGTCCCGCCACGATGTCCGTCGCGCCAAAGCCCGGTTCGACGGACTCGGAGGCAGCCCGTACCGAGCCGAGGTCCATGGAGAGGGGATGCAGCACGGTAGCGAAGCGGTCGAAGACGATCAGCCCGGCGGCGTCCTCTCCCGGGCGCAGTTCCGACAGCGCCCCGGCCAGGGTCTCCTGGAGTCCCACGCGGTCGGTGACGCGGCGCATGGATGCGGACACGTCCACCAGCAGGATCCGGGCGCGGGAGGCGGTCACGTGACCGGCGCCGCGGTCCCCGTCCCGGCGGACCCAGCTCGGGCGGGCGAAGAGCAGGGCCAGGAGCGCGCAGGCCAGGGCCCGCAACAGGATCAGCAGGGTTTCGGAGAAGCGTTTGCGCCGCAGCACGTGCCGGGAGGCATTGGCGAAGAAGCGGAGGCTGCTGAAGGCGACACGCCGGACGCGGTCGCGGGTGAGCAGGTGAATGAGGATGGGCACCGCGACGGCCGCCAGTCCCGCCAGGAAGAAGGGATTGGCAAAACGGATCATCCCAGCAGACTCCGTCGGTAGAGGTATTCGCTGAGGGCGATTTCCAGTGGGGTGGCGGTGTCGAACAGCTTGTAGTCGGCGCGGATGGCGGCGCAGCCCTTCTCGTAGAAGCGGAGGAAACGCCCGAGTTCTTCGAGGTAGGTAGTGCGCATCCCTTCGGCGCTGACAAGCACGGTCGCTCCCGTTTCCAGGTCGGAGAACTCGGTCATGGAGGTGAAGCGGAAGGTCAGTTCCGCGTTGTCCATCACCTGCAGCACGAGGACATCGTGGCCCAGGAAGCGGAAATGCTGCAGTGCCGAGAGTACCGCGTCGGTATCGTCCAGGAGATCGGAGATGAGGATGATCATGCCGCGGCGCCTGAGGCTTTCCGCCAGGCTGTGCAGCGGAGCGGCCACGTTGGTCTCCCCGCCGGGGACGGTTTGGTCCAGTTCCGTCAGCAGGCGTTGCAGGTGTGCCTGTCGCAGGCTCGGCGGCAGCATGGTCCGGATGCCGGTGTCGAAGACAGCCAGGCCGGTGGGGTCGCGCTGGCCGTTCATGAAGTACGCCAGGCAGGCCGCCAGGCGACAGCCATACTCGAGCTTGCTGAAGGGGGCGTCGTCCGAACGGTACGCCATCGAGGCCGAGGCATCCAGGAGGATGGTGCAGGCCAGGTTCGTCTCCTCCTCGAACTGCTTGATGTAGTAGCGGTCGGTCTTGGCGTACACCTTCCAGTCGATGTGCTTGACCTCGTCCCCCGGGGTGTACTGACGGTACTCGGCGAACTCCACCGAGAAGCCGCGGAACGGGCTGCGATGAAGCCCCAGCAGAAAACCCTCGACCACCGTGCGCGCCAACAGGTGCATGCTGTCGATGCGCGCCAGTACGTTCAGGTCGAGATAGCGATTCGCAGCCATGGACCCGTGTCCGTTCCTATCCTCGTTCCCCGTCCTCGGCCCGGGGGCACGGTCCCCGCGTTCCGGCGGGGGCCTCGTCTGACCTCCACGGCCTAGAGGCCGGACCGCGGCGGCTCGACGGTTGCCAGCAAGCGCTCGACGATGGTCTCCGGGCGAATGCCGGCGGACTCGGCGTGAAAATTGCACAGGATCCGGTGCCGCAGTACCGCCGCGGCCACCGAGCGGACGTCTTCGAGAGACACGTGAGGGCGGCCGCTGAGCACGGCGCGCGCCTTGGCGCCGAGTACCAGGTAATGCGCCCCGCGCAGCGAGGCCCCCGAGGCGACGTATTCCCGGACGAAGTCGGGGGCAAGAGGGTTTTGGGGTCTGCTGCGGGAAGCCAGCGACACGGCGTAGCGCAGCACGGGCTCCGCGACGGGTGTTGCCCGGATCAGGCGTTGGCATTCGAGGAGTTCGGCGCCGTCCATGCACGGCTCGATCGCTTCGGCGCCTGCGCCGGTGGTGACGGCGATGACGTCGACCTCCTGTTCCCGGGGCAGGTAATCCAGGTAGAGGCTGAACATGAAGCGGTCCTGCTGTACGCTGGGGAGGGGGTAGGTGCCTTCCTGCTCGATGGGGTTCTGGGTTGCCAGGACGAAGAATGGTTCGAGCAGCGGGTAGGTGCGTCCGCTGACGGTGACCTGGTGTTCCTGCATCGCTTCGAGGAGTGCCGCCTGGGTCTTGGGGGGAGTGCGGTTGATCTCGTCGGCGAGCAGGACATTGGTGAAAACGGGTCCGGGGCGGAAGGCGAGATTGCGCCGGCCCGTGGTGCGGTCTTCTTCGAGGACTTCGGTGCCGGTGATGTCGCTGGGCATCAGATCGGGCGTGAACTGCACCCGCCGGAAGCGCAGCCGAATGGCCCGTCCCAGGCTCGAAATCAGCAGCGTCTTGGCCAACCCCGGAACACTCGTCAGCAGGCAGTTGCCGCCGGCAAAGAAGGCCGTCACGACATCCTCGACGACGCGCTCCTGGCCGATGATGACCTTGCGGATCTCGCGCAGGATGCGCTGCTTCGCGTCGCCAATGTGCGCCAGCGCGCGCGCGCCGGTCAGGACATCTGCTGTCTGGGCCATGGCGTCCTTCCCCCCACAACTGCTTCTCATTCGTGTGGATTCGTGTCCATTCGTGGTTCTCCCGCGCAGAATCCAGCTTAGGGTCTCGGAACGACGTCCACCAGGCGCTCGATGAGGTCGTCGACGCTGACCCGATCCACGTCAGCCCGGAACGACAGCCCGATCCGGTGCCGCAGCACGGGATGAATGCACTCGGCCACGTCCTCCGGCTCGACGCTGGCGCGGCCATCGGCGGCGGCCACGGATTTCGCGGCCAGGGAGATGAACTGGCTGGCGCGCAGTCCCGCGCCCCAGACCACGTATTCCCGCACAAAGTCCGGCGAACCCTCCTGGGGCGGCCGGCTCGAATCCACCAGGTCGACGATGTACCGTGCCACGGATGCCGGCAAGGCCACCTCCCGTACCGTCCGCGCAAAACCGAGCAGATCCTCCCCGGAAAGGACCTTCTCGAGGGCTGCCGACGGCAAGCCCGTCGACCGCCGCACCACCGCGACTTCGTCCTCCTCACCGAGGTAGTCCAGGCGGATGCTGAACATGAAGCGGTCCTGTTGCGCCTCGGGCAGCGGATAGGTCCCCTCCTGTTCGACGGAGATCTGGGTGGCCAGCACGAAGAATGGCGCCGGCAGGGGATAGGTGGTGCCGCCGATGGTCACCTGACGTTCCTGCATGACTTCGAGGAGGGCCGCCTGGGTCTTGGGGGGCGTGCGGTTGATCTCGTCGGCCATGAGGATGTTGCAGAAGACGGGGCCCATGACGAACTTGGCGGTGCGATGGCCCGTACTCTGGTCTTCTTCGAGGATCTCCGTGCCGCTGATGTCGGCGGGCATCAGGTCGGGAGTGAACTGAATGCGCTTGAAATCCAGGTCCATGACCCGCGCCGCCGACTCCGCCAGGACGGTCTTCGCGGTGGCCAGGGGCCCCCGGATC
>JAFGRS010000382.1 GCA_016935045.1 Lentisphaeria bacterium
GAACGGTGCGGAGATGGGTGTTCTGCCCGGGCGTGTACCGGGGGGGGGACTGGCGTTTTTCGGCGGCCGGCGGCCGCAGGCAACGCGATCGAGCGACGTCCGTTCGGGCCTTGCCCCTATGGCCCGGCTGGCGGCGGGCCCGGCGCCCGAACCACGTCTGTGCCGACGGAGGCAACATCCACCAGGAAGCGGCTGCCGGGAAAGTCCCCGTAGGGCGGAAACCCATCGCCGAGGTACATCCAGGTGGCCTCGGGCGCGTGCCGGACCACGGCCTCGAGGCCCTCGCCGGCGCGAGCCCGGGTGCTGTTCGCCCAGCTCTCGACGGCGACGGGTGTCCAACCGGTCGGTGCGATCTCCCCGCAGGGCTGCTCGACCGTGCCGGCACAGAGCAGGACGTATCCGCCCCGTGCGATCAGACGGGCGGGTTGGTTCACGTCGCCGACCGTGCACAGGGTCTGGCCGTCCCCCGCCTCGAGGCGGAAGCGGAACCGCAGCAGGACCCTGTCGCCCCGATCGCGGCGGTTCTCATCCAGGTCGACGCCGGCGGAGCCGTGGTCGCGGAAACGGAGGACCTGCCGGCCGTCGACCTCGGCCACCTCTGATCCGCCGCGAGGAAACGCCACCGGAACGACGAAATCGCGCCCGAAACGACCCCTGTCGGCAGGATCGAACCAGAGCAGGGGCCGCGCCGTGGTGCCCGCGGCGTCGGCGGTCTGCGGCCGGCTCAGTTCCGGGGCGAAGCGGTTGTGCAGCCAGCGATGCTGTTCGGGGCCAAGGACAGTCCCCGCGTAGAGCGCCGTGAAGCGAATGTCCCCGGAGAACCCTTCGAGACGGCTTGCGGGCAGGCTCTTCGCCCCGATGTGCGGGGCGACACCCCTGAGCGGACGGGGAACGGGGGCCGCAAACGCCACCTTCTCGCTGCGGCTGTCGACGACAAAGAGAGCTTCTCCCGAACGATTGTCGGCAGTCAGGCCGATGTAGTGCCACTCGCCCCCGGGGCCCAACGGCAACCGGGGCCCGAATTCATGCGGCGTGGTCAGCAGGCATGCCTCCGGCCGGCGCAGGCGGGGCGAGCCCTCGCCGTCAAGACTCCGCGCCTTCAGCATGATGACGAAACCACCCTCGTTGCCCCGCGTGTCCAGAAGGACGCCACTGCCCCGGTCACGCACCCAGGCGGCGAAGGAGAAGCCATCCGGCCCGGGATCGACGGAGGCCCGTGCCACGATGGGCAGGCCGCGGTCGAAGGTCCAGCAATTGCCGTTGCGGACCGGGGCTTCCGGGCGGGGAACGTCGTTGCTGCGGGGGAAAAGGTAGTACCGGTCCTCCCGGGGCAGTGGCGAGACCAGGGCGACGACGATCGAACGGGCCTCGGGTATGCTGGTGGTATAGCAGATGCCGAGGGTGTCGTCGTGCCGCCACATCTGCGGGTAGCAGGCCCGCGGCTGATGCGCCGAGATGTTGTTTCCAGCCACGAAATCGAGGCCGTGTCCCCGGGCGAAGAACAGAGCCAGGTTGGTGCGACCCGCTTCCCAGGGCAGGAGGCCCCCCGGCGCGTCGTTGTGGACCATGACCAGACGCCGGCCCGTGTAGTCGTCGCCGGGCCCTGCCGGTTCCCAGGCGCCGCGCCCGTCGAGGGGCGCCACGTGCATCCGCGAACAGACGCTCTCGATGGGAACGTAGGTGTGGGGAGTCCAGGTCTCTCCCTGATCCCGGCTGACGGACCAGAGCAGGAACTGCCCCGAGGGTGGCTGGGGCAGCCCCGTATTCCAGTTGGTGTTGTGCCGGGCGAACATCATCACCGAGCCGTCGGGTTGCTCCCAGACCGTGGGCTCCCACTGCACCCAGCTCAGGCCCGGGGTCTGGCAGCCGGGGGAGAGGCGCCAGGTCTGGCCGAGATCGTCCGTGTAGGCGACCGTGTCGATCTTCTCGGCCGCCCACCAGCCGGTCGCTTCGACCGGCGCGTCCGCGGCCCGCCCGCCGGCCCCATAGAGGGTCACCGGGGCGAGCACACGCCCGGAGCGCAGACGGCACAGGTTCTGCGTGCCGGCCGTGAAGAACTGCCTGCCATGGACCAGCGGGTAGTTCCGCCCATCCCACTCCAGCCTGCGGTTGACCCACTTCCCCCCGGCATGCCGCAATCGCGAGAAGTACAGGCCGCGAAGGTCGGGGCCCTCGCCCCCGTCCGCAGCGCGGAAATCGCGGACGCTGCCGCCCTGGTTCCAGAGGCACCATAACTCCCCTTCCACCACGCCGAGATTGGGTTGCCACTGGTGCCCCTTCCCCTCGGGGTACAGCACCGGGTTCTCGCAATGCGCCGCGTTGGAGAACAACCCCTCGATGGGGGTCCAGTCCCTGCCGTTACGGCTGGTGCTGAAGACGATGCGCTGTCCCGGCGCGTGCTCGATCTGAGGTTCGTGGCTGCCCCAGAGGCAGATCCAACGGTCCTCGAACCAGGCCAACGTGGCACAGTGGTTGTACTTGTGGGGATGCGCCATGGCGTCGATCACCGCATGCCGCGTCACCGTCGGCTGGTACACCTCATAGGCCCGCCAATCCCCGCCGGACGCCAACGGCGCCACGGCACGACAGAGCACGCAGACGTAGAGGAGCCCGGCACACCGGAATCGCGGTCTCAGGAAGTCGCTGTACATGGCAACGTCGCCGTCTCCCTGCGTTCGCCTCGGTTTCACCCGCAGACGCAACTCCTTGCTCCCGATCCCATGTCAGCGCGCCCCCACGGGCAGGCACGGGCGGTCCAGACCCATAGGGAACGACTCGTACCTGTAGCCCCACCCACCCCGGAATGCGAACAGCGGCGCCCCGGGACCAGGACCGTTTCAAGATCCGCTCCATCGGTTCCCGCCGCCACTGCCCTTGCGGCAGTGGAGCGCCGATTCGGGGTGAGGGAGCGCGAGCGCGCCCCCTCACCGCCCTCCGATCAGCGCTCCACCGGGACAAGCCCGGCGGCGGCGTGGGATCTTGAAACAGCCCTGCCCCGGGAGGGGTGTTTTCCGGCCATCGCGCGGCTCTCGGCGTCCGGAAAACGGGGGGACGGTACCGCCCCGGGAGGGGGCTGTTTTCCGGCCATCCCCTGCCGGATCTGTCCGGAAAGCGGGGGGACGGTACCGCCCCGGGGGGGGCTGTTTTCCGGCCATCCCCTGCCGGATCTGTCCGGAAAACGGGGGGACGGTACCGCCCCGGGAGGGGGCTGTTTTCCGGCCATCCCCTGCCGGATCTGTCCGGAAAACGGGGGGGACGGTGCCGCCCCGGGAGGGTGTTGACGAAGCTGGAGGGTGTCCGGCGCGACCTATCCGGAAGAGGTCATGGGATGGCGTACCATGGCGAGGTATGCGTGGAGCGGGGTCACCCACGTGCCGGCTGGCAGCGTCGATCGCCGGCTACGGCTCTTGCTGCCACTCTCTGGTGAGACACACCCGTCCTGGGCCCCCGGACAACAGAACGCCGGACCGCGGCGGGAACCGGGTCCGGCGTTCTGGCACTCGGCAGATGGGATCAGAACGGTCCGTCGGCCAGCTTCTGTCGGTTGGCATGGGCCTGCAGGAAATTCATCGCCTCGACATGTCCGTCGCAGAAGGGCATGACGTAGGTGGTGTCGTTGTGGGGGACAACCCAGTCGTTCCAGTTCTTCGGGAACTGGTTGGGGCCATCGGTCCAGCGGCACCACTGGGCGCAGTCCAGCAGCCGCCCCTGCTCCCAAAGCAGGACCTTCTCGCTGGGGGGCTTGATGGCGGTGGTGGCGCCGGCCATCTCGGAGTTGTAGCACCAGGTATTGGGCTTGTCGTTCGCCTCGTCGGGGGGATTCCAGTTCTGTGTCGTGGTGGCGGGACAGCGCAGGACGTTGTAGTCGTTGATGTAGGTATAGACCTGAGCCAGGTAGTTGGGTTGGGCGGGGTTCCAGTTCCAGTTGTCCACCCAGGCGCCGTTACCGGGATAGCCGGGGAAGCGGTCCCCATTGTCCTGCGCGTACATGTGCATCCCGAGCATGATCTGTTTGGCGTTGGAGGTGCAGCTTGCCTGCATGGCCTTGGCCTTGGCCTGCTGCAGCGCCGGCAGGAGCATGGCCGCCAGAATGGCGATGATGGCGATCACGACCAGGAGCTCGATCAGAGTGAACCGACTCTTCTCTCTCATGTCTGCCTGTCCTTCCTGCGTTCCCGGACCATTCCTGTTCCAGAAGCCCTGTGAACACACGCCGACCCCTAAAGGATACCTCCGCTGACGAGTCAATGCAAGCGGTTTCCACGGAATCCCAGGGCTGTTCCAAGATCCGAAGAATCGGTTCCCGCCGCCACTGTCCTTGCGGCAGTGGAGCGCCGATTCGGGGTGAGGGAGAGCGGCCGCGCCCCCTCCCCGCCCTCCCATCGGCGTTCCACCGGGACAAGCCCTGCGGCGGCGTAACTCGCCAGTGGTTCCGGATGCGGCTCCGCGGAGCGTCGCCCTCCAAGGGATGGGGATGCGGCTCCGCGGAGCGTCGCCCTCCAAGGGATGGGGATGCGGCTCCGCGGAGCGTCGCCCTCCAAGGGATGGGACGTCGCGTACTCGGTTCGGACTGGAGGGCGAAGCTCCTGCTGAGCCGCATCCCGAACCATTCGCGGGTTTGACTGAGGCATTGCGGGATCCCACAACCTGGAGCCCGCGATGCCCGACGACAGGAGGGTCCGCGGTACCAATGCAGGGGTACGGCGGCGACCGCCGGCTCCGGATCCGGACGCTGCGGGATCGCCCCTTCTGCCGGCGCGGCCGGCATGACCCAACGGGTCAGGTCAGGTCTTCGCGAAGGCGTTCACCGGGCGATTCCGTGCCGCCGGCGGTCGGCGTTCCGGCCCCGCCTCAGCCGCCTTCCCGGCGTTTGCGGAGTTGGTCCGCCGCCACCGTGACGATGAGGATGAGGGATACGGTGACGATGGTCCAGGCCGAGGGGATGCCGAGGAGCACGGCCCCGTTGTAGATCGTGGTCATGAGGAGGGCCCCGATGAAGGCGCCGACGGCGCTGCCCTCGGCCCCCGCGAGGCTGGCGCCTCCGAGGACTGCCGCCGCGATGGCATCGAGTTCGAAGCCCATGCCGGTGGTGGGGTTTCCCTGCCAGTCCCGGGCGGTCTGCATGCAGCCGGCGATGCCGCCGAGGAGGGAGGCCAGGACATAGGCGCCATAGGTGACCATGCGGGTGTTGACGCCCGAGAGCCGGGCGGCCTCGCGGTTGCTGCCGATGGCGTAGAGGTAGCGTCCGAAGGTGGTCCGCCGCAGGAGGGTTTCCACCACGACCAGGACGACGACCAGGACCAGGAACAGGAGTGGGATTCCCAGGAGTTTGCCCGCCGCGAATTCCTTCAGGGCGACGGGGAGTTTGCCGATGGTCCTGCCGGCCGAGACCAGTTGCGCCGCGCCCCGCAACGCCCCCATCATGCCCAGGGTGGCGATGAAGGGGGGCAGTTTCAGCTCGTAGACCATGGCCCCGTTGCAGAGCCCCACCAGGCTCGAGAGCAGCAGGATCGCCGCCACCGCCGCCAGGGGAGACCAGCCCAGTCCCCCCTTCGAGGGGTCGGCGCTCACCAGGATGGCCATGGCGACGTTCATGAAGGCAATGAGGGACCCCACGGACAGGTCGATGCCCCCCGTGATGATGACCAGCGCCGCACCGATGCCGATGACCCCCTGGATCGCCATCTGCCGCATCACGTTCTGGATGTTGCTGGAATTGAGGAAGCGGGAGTAGGTCTCCCCGGCGGCGGTGGTGCCCGTGGTGCGGAGAGCCAGGAAGCCCCAGAGGGCGAAGGTCACGCCCAGCACGACCATCTGGGTGTTGATGGGGATGCGGGACCTGGCGCCCGGCGCGGGGCCGGCGGAGTCATGGCCGGGGCTGGTGGTCATGGTCTGGGCATTCTCATGTCTGGCCGGCGGCGGTTGCCGCTGGTTCCGGGTCCCCCTCGGGGGTGCGGATGGCGAGTCGGAGGAGCCTTTCCTCGCTGCAGGCATTCCTGGGCACATCCGCCACGATTCGTCCCCCGTTCATGACCAGGATGCGGTCGGCGATGTCCATGAGTTCCGGCATGTAGGAGCTGACGAAGAGGATGGCGGCGCCCCCTCGGGCCAGGTTGTTGACGAGGCGGTAGATCTCTTCCTTGGCGCCGACGTCGATGCCATTGGTGGGCTCGTCCATCAGGAAGATACGGGAGCCCCGGGCCAGCCATTTGCCGACGACGACCTTCTGCTGGTTGCCGCCGCTGAGATGGCGGACGCGCTGGCGGGGGGAGGGAGTGCGGATGGCGAGTTCGCGGATGAACCGGTCGGCCACTTCCGCCTCTTTGCGGGCCGAGACCCAGCCCCAGCGGGCGTCTCTGCGGTAGACGGGGAGATTGAGGTTGTCGCGCACGGAGAGGGGCAGTGCCAGGCCATGGCGGCGGCGGTCTTCGGGGATGAGTCCGAGGCCATGATCGATGGCCCGGCGGGGAGAGCGCGCCTGCACGGGCCGGCCATGCAGGTGCACGGTTCCCCGGCGCAGGGGATCGCCGCCGAAGAGCACGCGGGTGAGTTCGGTGCGTCCGGCCCCCACCAGGCCATAGAGGCCGACGATTTCCCCGGCGTGGAGCGTCAGGCTGCAGTCCAGCAGGGGGCCCGCGCAGAGTCCTTCGGCCCGCAGCATCTCCTCGCCCCGGGTCCGCCCCGGGTCGAAATGCCGGGCGCTGACCTCGCGTCCCACCATCATCCGGATCAGGTCGTCGGCGCGCGTCTCGGCCACCCGCACGTCGCCCACGTGCATCCCGTCGCGCAGCACCGTGGCTGTGTCGCAGAGCGCGAAGACCTCCTCCAGGCGGTGCGAAATGTAGATCATGGCCAGGTCCCGCTCCCGCAGCAAGCGGATGACCCGGAACAACTCCTCGACTTCACGGTCCGCCAGCACCGCCGTCGGTTCGTCGAAGACGATGACCCGGGCATCCCGGCAGAGAGCCCGCACGATGGCGACCATTCCCTGCTGGGAGGCGGTGAGGTCGGCGACCCGGTCCGCGGGTCGGATGATGCCGTGGTAGCCGATGTCGCGGAGCACCCGGTCGGTGCGGCGGTAGAGTTCGCGCCGGCTCATCATGCCCCAGCGGGCGGGCAGGCGTCCAAGCCAGATGTTCTCGGCGACGGTCAGGTGTTCGGCGAGGAGGAGGTCCTGGTAGACACAGGCGATGCCGAACCGGTCCGCCAGGCCGGGGGTCATCCTGGGCACGGTCCGGCCCGCGATGGCGATGCTGCCGCTGTCGGGTCGCTCGGCGCCCGTGAGCATGCGCATGAGGGTCGACTTGCCGGCGCCGTTCTCTCCCAGCAAGGCGCGGATCTCGCCGCTGTGGACACGCAGATTGGCCCCGTCCAGCGCCTGTACCCCGGGGTAGCGCTTGCGGATGCCAGTCATGCAGACCATGGGGGGCGAGTCCGGCATGCGTGGGCTACTTCGGGGCCTGTCGGCGCCGCCACGCCACCGGGTCGAGGAATTCCTCCGCCGCCCCGCTGGCCATCATCTCGGGGGTGATGGCGACGATGCCCGTGTCGATGAAGGCCGGCAGCTTCTCCCCCTTGACTGCTTTCAGGGCGTACTCGACCCCCATGTAGCCCATGTGCCACGGCTTCTGCACGATCATGGCGTCCACGAGACCGTTCTCGAGCCCCCACTGTTCCTGCTGCCCGGCATCCACGACCACGACGGCCAGGCCCTTCTTGCCGGCCATGTCCAGGGCGCGCACGGTGCCGTCTCCGGTGGGCTGGTTGTTGGCGTAGATACCGCGCAGGTTCGGGTAGGCGGTGAGCAGGTTCTGCACCAGGGCGGTGGAGGTATCGGACTTGCCCTGGGCGTCCTTGAAGTCCACCACGCGGATGCCGGGGTAGGTGCTCCTGAGCCGTTCCAGGAAGCCTTCCTTGCGGTGGTCCAGGGACTGGGCCCCGGAGAGGAAGGTCAGCGCCGCGATGTCGCCTTTGGCTTCCCCGAAGCGCCTGGTCAATGCCGCCGCCATGCTGTCCGCCGACAGCTCCCCGATCCTGCGGTTGTCGCTGGCCAGGAAGCTGACGATCTTGTCGGTGTTCGCGGCGCTGTCGATGATCACCACAGGGATATCCGCCGCGTGTGCCTGTTCGATGCTGGCGACGAGGGGATCGGAGGCACTGGGGGCCAGCACGATGGCCGCGGGGCGTGCCGCGATGGCGCTTTCCATGATGGCGATCTGCTTGGAGAACTCGGACTCGGAGACGGGTGCCTGGGGAACCAGGTCCACCCCCAGTTCCGCGGCGGCGGTCTTGCCGCCGTCGATGACGATCTGCCAGAACTCCGACTCGCTGGCCTTGACGATGAAGTAGATGGTCGGCTTGTCCGACGCCCCGGGGGCAATGCCCTCCTCCGCGCCGCCCTCCTCCACCTGCCGCTTGCCGCATCCCGCGACCAGGAGAACCAAGGTGCAGACGCAGGCCACACCCCAACGCCGTACTCTTGCCCGGAGCATTGCCGTTCCTCCTCGCATGGTCTGTTGCGCGCCGCAGCGACCACCTCCCGCGGCCGAAGCACCGCCGGAGGTGCCGCACATACCGACCATATCCCCTCTGCCGCCACGTTTCCAGCGCGGAGGGAATGCCCCCGGTAAGGCCTCAGTCAAACCCGCGAATGCCCGCGCGGCCGCGAGCGTTCCATGCCCCCTGGAGCGCGAGCGTACCGCGAGCATCCCTA
>JAFGRS010000383.1 GCA_016935045.1 Lentisphaeria bacterium
CAGCAGGAGCTTCGCCCTCCAGGGGGACCGGCTCAGCAGGAGCTTCGCCCTCCAGGGGGACCGGCTCAGCAGGAGCTTCGCCCTCCAAGGGGGACCGGCTCAGCAGGAGCTTCGCCCTCCAGGGGGACCGGCTCAGCAGGAGCTTCGCCCTCCAGGGGGCCGCACGGTCTCCGGGCGGGTCACGGCGCCAGTTCCCGCCAGGCCTGGTGGAGGATCTCGAAGAGGTCCCGTATCTGGTGCACTTCGAGGCAGCTGAAGGCGATGCGCAGATCCGTGTCGCTGACCGAGATGGTGCCGACGCCATGCTTCCTGAGGGCGTGCAGGCGCAGGTCTTCGGCGTTGATGCGGTGGATGCGCAGGCACATGAAGTAGCCGCTGTTGAACGGGTAGGGTGTCCAGGCTTCGGCGAAGCGGGGGTCTTCGAGGACCCGCTTCACTTCGTCCGCACGGTTCTTCATCAGGACCGCTTTGCGGCGGCGCTGTTCGAAGAAATCCGGCCTGCGCAGGGCATCGCAGACGATCTTCTGCGAGAGCATCGAGGCGTTGCTGATGGTTCCGCGGATGGCGCCGGAGGTCTTTTTCTCGAGGGCGGTGTAGAGCGGGGAGCCGCTGGGCACTCCGGCCGCGGCGAAGGCGAGGAATCCGACGCGCAGGCCCCAGACATACACCTCCTTGGTGGCCGCATCGGCCTTGACCGCCAGCAGGCGGGGGTGGCGGTCGACCAGCTTCGTGAACAGGGATTGCCTCACGGCGCTGTCATCGAAGAACAGCCCGTAGTAGGCGTCGTCCGTGACCGCCACCACATTCGCCCCGCTCTCGGCTGCCTCGACGAGGGCGTCGGCAACGGCGTCGGCTTCCTCCTCATCGGGGGTGTATCCCGAGGGGTTGTTGGGGAAGTTGAGCAGGACCACCACCTTGCCACGTTCGCGGCAGACGCCGAGCAGGGCTTCGCGAAAGGCCGGCGTATCCATGCCCTGACCGCGGAAGAACGGGTATTGCCGGAGGGCCGCCTGACGCCGGACCTGGAAGATGAGTCGGTAGTTGCCCCAGATCATATCCGGGAGCAAGAGCACGTCGCCCGGGTTCAGGAAGAGTTCGGCGACCAGACTGAGGCCATGGGTCAGCCCGTTGGTGACCACGGGCAGGCTCATGCCCCTGCCGACGAGGTCCGGGTTGTCGAGCAGGGTCTTGCGCAACCACTCCTGGCGCAGTTCGGCGAGACCTTGGGAGGGGGCATAGAGCAGGGCCTCGTTCGGGGAGATTCCGTCGAGGTGTTCCATGACGCTGGGCAGGTTCATGGCCACTCCGTCCTCCATGGCGGTGCCGATGGTGGCGTTGTAGCGATGGGCCCACTCCTTGGCTTCCGCGGATTGGGTCAGAATGCCCTTCGGGAAGTAGAGTTCCCGCCCCAGCTCCGAGAGCATATCGAGCACATGCGGATTGGTGGCGGCGATGTCGTCGTTGAGTTCTCTGGCCAGGGGGTTCATGGGTTGGCATCCCGACGTTGGTCCATGGGCCGTTTGCAGCCGGTCCGGCATCTCCATCCGGAGGAAGCGAGTGCTGGGGACGCAGGCGGGGAACAACCTGTTCCTTGGGGGCTTCAGAGTATAATGGTTCAGAGCGCAAACGCAATTCCCAACCACAGCGGAGGGGGCCACGCGTCAAGGGGGACCCGGTGCCGCGGGGGGTCTGAGGTCGCAGGCGCGGATCTCTGCCAGTTTGGCGGCGAGCCGGGCCTGGAAGGCGCGGACCCGTTCGGCGTGTTCGGGCAGGGCCGCCAGGTTGGTGTACTGCCGCGGGTCGGTCTGCATGTCGAACAACTCGATTCCATTGGAGGCATCTTCAGCGTACTGGATGTAGGCCCACCGGTCTTCGCGCAGCAGGAAGCCGTTGCGCATGGGGGCGACACAGAAGACCGCCTCGCGGACGGCGCGCGCCGGGTCATCGAGGAGTGCCGAGAGGTCTCTGCCCTGCAGGCGTGGGGGCACGTCGAGTCCGCACAGGCGGGCCGTGGTGGGGTAGAGGTCGAGCAACTCGACCAGTGCCCGGCAGACTCCCGGTCGTTTGCCGGGGGCGCGGACGATGAGGGGCACGCGGGACGATTCGTCGCGGAGGCTCACCTTGGCCCAGAAGTCGTGTTCTCCGAGGTGGAATCCGTGGTCGCTGGTCAGGATGACGATGGTATTGTGCGCCTGGCCCGATGCATCCAGTGCAGCGAGGACTTTGCCGACCTGGGCATCCAGGAAGGAGACGCAGGCGTAGTAGCCCCCGACCGCCTTTCGCTGCCGGCGCAGGTCCATTTTCATGTTTTCGCTGGTGCAGTAGTTGATGCCGGCCTTGGGGATGTCATCCCAGTCGCCCGGCAGCTTCGGCGGCAGGGGCAGATTGTCGTAGGGCAGGAATGGTTCGAAGCAGCTTCTGGGGGCGACGAAGGGGACGTGTGGACGCACGAAGCCGACGGCGAGGAAGAATGGCCCCTGCGCATGGGTGTGGAGCAATTCCACGGCCTTTGCCGCGGTTTTGCCGTCGGAGTGGACGGTGTCGTCCCCGTCGGCTTCGACGACGACGAAGGTATTGCCGCCCACCACGGGTCTCTTGCCGTCTGGGTTGTTCTGCAGGGTTTCGCCGCTGCCGGGTGCACGCCATTCGGGTCCCGGGCTGTTGAAGCGTTCGGTCCAGGAGTCCGGGTCGTCGGCGCCGTCGGTGCCCTTTTCGATGCCGCCCGGCACGCCCATGTGGTAGACTTTGCTGACGCGGGCCGTGTAGTAGCCTGCGTTGCGGAAGTGTTGGGGCCAGGTGGCGCGTTCCCCGATGGCGGGGCGCGGACTGGTGTAGCCGAGGACGCCGGTTGCGTGCGGGTAGTAGCCCGAGAGGAAGGACGCCCGGGAGGGACCGCAGTAGGTGGCGTTGCAGAAGGCGCGGGTGAAGCGCACGCCCTGGGCGGCGAGGCGGTCGATGTTGGGG
This sequence comes from Lentisphaeria bacterium, assembly GCA_016935045.1. Taxonomy (GTDB): domain Bacteria; phylum Verrucomicrobiota; class Lentisphaeria; order Oligosphaerales; family JAFGRS01; genus JAFGRS01. The sequence continues at coordinate 2,965 of JAFGRS010000383.1, forward strand.
GTGCGGCAGATCGTGTTGCCGTAGCAGGACAGTGCCGTGGCGGTGAGATCGTCGGCGATGAGGAAGAGGACGTTCGGCTTGCGATCCGGCGTTTCTGCCGCCCGGGTGCTGGGCGCCGTGCCGGCGGCAAGGAGGAGGATGGCCAGGAGGGCGGCGTGCCGTCCGGGGGTGGAGGCAGTTCGGTTCATCGTCATTCCTCGGCTTTTTCCGGGTTTTCCCGGGTCGTGTCGCGGGGCGGGCCGCGGCCCCGGGCCTTCCGATCCGGCGGGACACGGATGCGGGCGCCGCCGGCGCGGCGCGCCGGCCCCGCGGGCGAGGCGCCTCATCGTCTCCAAATTGTCTGTACTCGCGGATCTGTGCCCGCGAGGCCGCGGGCGGTCCAGTTGTGTGCCCGCGAGGCCGCGGGCGGTCCAG
>JAFGRS010000384.1 GCA_016935045.1 Lentisphaeria bacterium
GGGAGGGGCGGGAGCGTACCCCGGGCCTCACCTATGGGAATCAAGGGGTGCGCGCCCAGGGAAGGCCCGGAGGAGAGGCGCCGGAGTCCGCCGTCCTCGGCGGTATGCCGAACGGGTGCAGGTACGGCGGAGGATCCGCCTTCGCCGGAGCTTTGGCGGGACAGGCCCGGCTCCGCCATGGCTGCGCCGTGGCAAGCCGCCGGCTCCAGGTCGTACGGCGCGGGAGTGGCGTTCTCCTGCTGCGTACGGCGCGATTCCGACGGCGAGGTGCGGAGGTTCACCAGAGGAGGGTTGTGCCGTCGGGGGCGACGAGTTCGAGTTCGCGCAGGTAGGTGGAGCGCTGCTCCGGGGGCACGGAGACCCTGTCGGGGGACTGGACTCGTTTTCCGGTATCGTGGGTATCGGTGACGAGGAATCGGAAGCGTTGGGAGCGGGCGGTTTCGAAGCGGTGTTGGGCGACGAATTCCTCCTCGTCCTGGCCCTGGTAGGGAGGGGCGTCGGTGACCGGGGTGATGAGGTCTCGCCACTCGCCATCGAGGAGGGCCTGGAAGCGGTAGCCCCTGGCGGATCCGGCGCCGCTGGGGTTTTTCCAGTAGGCCAGCATGCCGTGGTGGAGGCGGAATCCCGCCAGGTCCACGGGCCGGCCGAAGTGCATTTCGATCCAGTGGTTCACGCCCTCGATGCGCCAGGCGGACTGGGGGTTGCGGTCGAAGATCCTGTAGAGGTCCGTACTGCCGAGGTCGGAGGAGAGAACCGGTCGGGAGCCGACGATTCCCTCAGGGTCGGCCGCTCTGTCAGGGGGGATGGGAAGGGCCTGGACGGGCAGTCGGGAGAGGGTGTAGCGGGAGTCCTGCCTGGCTTCGAAGAGGATCCAGCGGCCGGCGGGGGACCAGGAGGGGTTGCGGGCGCGTTCGAGTCCGGTCTCGACGCGGACGGGAGTGGCGCCGGGCCGGGGGCAGAGGAGGTAGAGCTGCCATCCCGGGTCGCCGTCCCGGTAGCCGGTACAGGCGATGGTCTGGCCATCCGGGGACCAGCGCGGCGCGTAGGCGGCGAAGGTGGGCGGGGTCAGGCGCACGGCGAAGGAGGGGTTGTCGAGGCGCGCCAGCACGAGATGCCAGATGCCGTCGTGGCTGTCGAGTCGGGCGAAGGCCACGTAGCGGCCGTCCGGGCTGAGAGTGGGCTGCACGGCATACGCCCCGCTCTGCCGGAACAGCGCCTCGCGGTCGCCGCCCCGCAGGGCCACGCCCTGCACGAACATCGAGTTCTCCCGTTCGAGGAGTGGTCCGTCGGCGCCCCAGTTGCTGCTGAACAGCACGCGCTGTCCATCGGGGGTCACGGTGGGGAGGTATTCCGCGGCCAGCCCCCCGGTGAGGGGACGTCGGCTCCCGTCCGCCAGGTCGAGGCGCCAGATGTTGACACCGTCCAGGCGTTGGCGCAGGGCCTTGTCGACGGCGCTGAGGGGACCGCCGTTCCAGCCGGGATGTGCGTCGGCGACGGCCTGGAAGGCGGTTTTCGGGAAGAAACCGTAGGCGTAGACGAGGCTGGCGCCGTCGGGGCTCCAGGCCGGGAACTGGCTGCAGCCGGGGCCGGTGTCCAGGGGGCGGACCGCCCCCGTGTCCGTGTCCAGAAGGTGGATGCGGGCTTCGCCGTCGCGGTCGGACTGGAAAGCGATGGTGGTCCCGTCGGGACTCCAGGCGGCCTCGGTGTTGTTTCCGGGGCCGGCGGGGAGGAACTCGAGTTCGGGGACGGGCTGGGGGACGAAGGCTCGCCGCGGCGCCATCGCGGGCCGGGGGCGGAGGCGTCGGTTTTCGGGTGTCGGCGCGGTCCCCCGCGGGGTCCACGGGCGCATGGTCCGGCAGGTGGTACGGGCCAGTTCGGCAATGGCATGGCGCGTCTCGGGGCGGTAGTTGTTGTGGTCCACGCACTCCATGCAGAGCCCGGCGCCGCCCTCTTCCCAGGCAATGGTCATCAGGCGCGCCGCCACCTCGGCCTGCGAGAGCCCGGTCTGCTCCGCCAGGTGCTTCAGGCCTTTCCTGCGGAAGGAATAGGCCGATGCGGGCCAGTGGACCTTGCAGCGGCCATCCACGTACTCCATGACCTGGCGGCCGTACTCGCGGTAGGTCTCGAAGGGGCGCCGCGGGTCCCAGTCGACCGAGTGCATGACCAGCGTGTCGATGATCCCCATGTCCACCCAGGCCCGCCAGTCGGCGGCGCGGCTGAGCAGGGGCCCGTCCTGGGCCATCTCCCGCAGCGGGGCGATTCCGGCGACGCCGACGAGGAGTTCCACCTTGCGGCCCGTGCGCCGCTCATGGGCATCGAGGTGTTCCCGCAGGCGCCGCAGCAGCTCGGTCACGTAATCGGCCACGTGTTCGCACCAGCGCGGCTCCCGGGGGTCGGCGGGGGCATCCTCCCCGTACTTCTCGCGATAGGCCGCCGTCACGGTGGGGACGTACTCCGCCCAGGGCCCCCACATGCCGCTGCGGAAGGTGTCGATGAAGATGCCTGCCGCGCCCCGCGCCAGCAGCTCGTCGAGGATCGCCAGCTTCGAGTCGACCACCTCCGGGTAGCACAGGCTGACCCGCCCCAGCCAGGGCTGCCCCGCGTGCGTCCGCCCCCAGAACTCGGGGTGCTCCATGTTCCAGTCCATGAAGGCCTTGAAGAACCCCGGCGCATGACACTCCTCGAAGGGCCAGTGGATGTAGGGACGCATCCCCCGCTCCCGCCCCAGACGCAACGCCGCTTCGAGAAGGTCGGGCTCGGGACGATTGAAATCCGCCCAGCCGAAGATCACCCGGTCCCCGATGCAGGCCTTGCGCTTGTCGATGCCGGCCCGGTAGGACCTCCGGAACGCACTGGGATGCCGGATGCTGTTCCCCGAACTGCGGAAACACTGCACGTTGGCCCCCGTCTCCGCCACGTGGTCGAGAATCCGCGCCAGACCCGCCTCCGTCTCGGTGTCAAAGGACATCCCGAAGTCAAAATGATCCACCCATGCGGCCACCTCGAAGGGACGCTCCCCGGAGGGGGGCTCCGCAGCCCCCGGAACCCAGACCGCAAAGGCCGCACAGATCGCAAACGCCGGCCCACGACCCAACACTGCCATCGCACGCTCCATGGTTGCCAAACCCCAGGGCAGGATAGCCCAGGCCAGACCCGGATGCAAGACTGCCCTGAACGGGACGCGTAGGGCCTCAGTCACGGGCGTTACGGTCGACGACGACCGCTTCCAGCACCATTGCGTCAGGCTCAGGGCACGTGATGGCGACGGCGGCTGAGGGATACCCGGGACCCGGGGCTGTTTCCGGATCCGTCCGATCCGTCCGATCCGTCCGATCCGTCCGATCCGTCCGATCTCGGAAGAAACGCCCCCGCCCTCCGCGGCACCCCGGAGTGGTGCACCCATGTTAAAAAACGGTAATTCTCCCCTTTTTGCTGTAGTTTCTCCCCGGGGGTGGTGTATACTCACGCTCAAGACCGTTTTCACGCGGACGGCGCCGGCAGGTGGCAGGTGTACCGGGCGCCGGTGACCAGGGTGTCGACAGACGCAGATGAGGAATGCAGGCATGAGCACGAACAGTTTCGGGGCGAGAAGGTGCTTCACACTGATCGAGTTGCTGGTGGTGATCGCGATCATCGCGATCCTGGCGGCGATGCTGCTGCCGGCGCTGGCCCAGGCACGGGCCAAGGCCCGGCAGACGCAGTGCATCAGCAACATGAAGCAGAACATGCTGGCGGTCTACATGTACCTGGATGACAACAAGGAGACCTTCCCCACCCAGTCCTACGCCTACGACGGCCTGCAGTACTACCCCAACCGGAACAAAGTGATCACCCAGTGGGGCAACCACCAGCCCTACATGGAGCCCTACATCAACGACTTCAACCTGTTCATGTGCCCGGACACCCGGAAGGTCAACAACAACGAGAAGTTCACCTACGACATGGCCAGCAGCACCCATTTCCACGGCAGGTCGCTGGGGTACTTCAGCGCCTCCTCTTCGCTGAACACGTCGCCATCGGCGTGGGCCTATATCGTGGACTCGCAGATGGAGTGGATTCAGGCGGACCATGCCGAACGCGTCCAGGCCCGTCACAACAAGGGGGCCAACCTGGGCATGGTGGACGGCCACGTCGAGTGGCGCAATGCCCTCCAGCTGACGGCCAACCCGAGATGCTTCGGCTTTACGGCGTGGACGGCCGGCACCATCAGCGTGCCCTGAGCAGCGGCACGGTGCGCTCGAAGCGGGCTTCGGATGCTACGGCACCCGGAGCCCGTTCTGCTTTTCCTGGGGGAGAGAGGCCCGATACGCCTCATGGGCCCCGTGGCTGCGTCCCGCGCGGTCCGGCATCCCGGTCCCCCTGCGGCGCCATGGTTAAGAATCGGCAATCATTCTGTCCGGAGGTACTTGCATCCTGGCCGCGGGTGTATAATAATGAAGTGGTTTGTGTGTCCTTCCATGGGAGTGGACACTGTGATCGTGGCTGGGCGGCCGCGGTTCAGGACGCAGGTCCACCGGGGCTGACAGGAACAGGAGTGTCGGCATGAGCACGAACAGATTCCGGGCGAGACGTTTCTTCACGCTGATCGAGCTGCTGGTGGTGATCGCGATCATCGCCATCCTGGCGGCGATGCTGCTGCCGGCGCTGGCCCAGGCACGGGCCAAGGCGCGGGCGACGCAGTGCGTCAGCAACATGAAGCAGGTCATGCTGGCGACGTACATGTACCTGGATGACAACAAGGAGACGTTCCCCCAGCGGTCCTATGGCTACGATGGGCTGGTGTACTACCCGAGCCGGAACAAGGTCATCACCCAGTACGGCAACTACCAGCCCTACATGGAGCCCTACGCCAACGACTTCAACCTGTTCATGTGCCCGGACTCGCGGCGGACGGCGCTCAACCAGAGATTCTCCTATGACATGTCCTGCTGCCGGACCATGGACGGGCGCACCCTGGGCTACTTCACGACCTCTTCCTCAATGAACTCCGTGTCCGGTTGGGCCTACATCGTGGATTCGAACGAAGAGTGGATTCAGCAGAACCTCGCCCGGCGTGTCGATGCGCGTCACAACAAGGGCGCCAACCTGGGCATGGTCGACGGCCACGTGGAATGGCGCAACGCCCAGCAGCTCCAGTCCAACCCGAAGTGCTTCGGCTGGACCACATGGACGGGCAGCCCTCCGGATTCTCTCATAACCATTCGCTGAACAACCGTGTAGCAGGCAGCCAACCGGGCTTCGGATGCCACGGCACCCGGAGCCCGTTCCGTTTTTTCCGGGGCAGGGAATGCGACCCGGGCCCTTCCCCCGGCTCGTCTCCCCCTTGCCCCCCGGCCCGGCTCCCCGGGTAGGCCGCCGGAGCTGTTTCAGGATCCCAACGCCGCCGCCGGGCTTGTCCCGGCGGAGCGCCGATGGGAGGGCAAGAGGGAGCGCGGCCGTGCTCCTTCCACCCGAATCGGCGCTTCACTGCCGCAGGGACAGCGGCGGCGGGAACCGATGCAGCGGATCTTGGACCAGCCCCGCGCGGGCGCCGGCTGCCCCTCCCATGGCGGCGGCGGGGTGGTATATTGGCGGCACGCCGGCAACGGCGGCAGTGCATGGAGCCGGGCAGGGGCGCGTGGAACATGCCACGGCCTACCGCCGCCCCGGGAGGCAGGTGTGAGGACGATTGCTGCGCAGACTCGGTCCCGCTGGACGGGGCCACGCCCCGGGACCGCGCCGAGGACCGGCCCGGGACCGCTCGTGTCGGCGTCGGCCCGCGGACGACGCCGGCGCCGCGGCGACCCCGCGGCGGAGTCCGGTCCATGACCACCAGGGTCGGCGCAAACGCGAGGTGGGTGCCGGTCGGCATCGTGGCCATCGGTCTCCTCGTCCTCTGCAGTGTGGCGCGGCGATGGTTGCGGCAGGGCGGCGAGGTCCCCGTTCCGCCCGGGCCGGTATGGTCGCGGCCCGCGCGGATCGTCTCCCTGGCGCCGAGCATCACGGAAGTGCTGTTTGCCGTGGGTCTCGGGGACGCCGTGGCGGGCGTGACGCGCTACTGCGATCACCCGGCGGAGGCGCGCACGCGGCCACAGGTGGGCGGCTATTTCGACCCGAACTACGAGGCCATCGTGGCGCTGGACCCGGACCTGGTGATCCTCCTGCTCGAGCACCAGGCGCCGCGACAGGTCCTGGCGGGACAGGGCATCGAGGTGCTGGCCGTCAACCACGGCACCATCGAGGGCATCCTGGACTCGATCCGCAGCATCGGCGAGGCGGGCGGCGCCGGGGATCGGGCCGACGCCCTGCTGCGGCAGATCCGCTCCCGGGTGGAGGCCGTGGCGGCGCGCACGCGGGACCTGCCGCGGGTCCGCGTCCTGCTGGTGGTGGGCCGGGATGTCACGGTTCCCGCCATCGAGGAAGTATACATCGCCGGCAACGCGGGTTGGTACAGCGAGCTGATCGAGCTGGCCGGGGGCACGAATGCCTACCGGGGCAGCGTCGCTTCGCCGAAGGTCTCCGCGGAGGGCATTCTGACGATGGATCCCGAGGTGATCGTGGAAGTCCTCGGCGACGTGACCGATCCCTCCCTCGATGGCGGCAAGGCCGCCGCGGGGTGGCAGGCACTGCCCCGGGTTCGTGCCGTCCAGCAGGGCCGTGTCCACCTCTTCCGGGACGAGTTCGCCGTCATCCCCGGACCGCGCTTCGTCCTGGTGCTCGAGAAGCTGGCGCGGGTACTCCATCCCGAGGTGGACTGGGATGCCGCCCGGCTCCGCGCGCGGGAGACGTCCGCCCCCGGCATGGCCCCCGCCGGCGGGGGCGGGGAGGGGGGAGGGTCATGAGCACCCCCGCGGTGGAGGTCCAGGGCCTTTCCTACGCCATCGGCGCGGCGCGGATTCTCGACGGCGTGTCCTTTCTGGTGGAAGCGGGCTCGTACCTCTCGATCGTCGGTCCCAACGGCGCGGGCAAGTCGACCCTGCTGAAGTGCCTCAACCGCATCATCACCGGCGCGGCGGGCCGCATCCTGATCCAGGGCAGATCCCTCGCGGACTACTCGCAGACCGACCTCGCCATCCAGGTCGGCTACGTCCCCCAGGGCGGCGCCGACGACGTGCCCTTCAGCGTCTACGAGTTCGTCATGATGGGGCGCTACCCACACCTCAGCGCCTTCACCTCCCCCACGGCCGACGACGAATGCCGCGTCGCCGAAGCCCTCGACCTCGCCGGCGCCTCCAGCCTCGCCAACCGCGACTACGGAACCCTCAGCGGCGGCGAGAAACAACGCGTCCTCATCGCCGCGGCCCTGGCACAGGATGCCCGCATCCTGCTCCTCGATGAACCCACCACTTTCCTCGATCCACGCCACCAGCACGACATCCTCCGCCTCCTGGCACGGCTCAACCGGGACTCGGGCGTGACGATCCTCGCCGTGACCCACGACCTGAACGCCGCGGCCCTCAGCAGCGATCGGGTGCTGGCCCTGCGCGGGGGCGCGGTGGTATTCCACGGCAGCCCGTGTGCGCTGATGGACGCTGCGGTGCTGCGTCGGCTGTACGAGCAGGAGTTCCATTTCGTGAGCCATCCGGTCAACGGTTGTTCTCTGGTGGTGCCGGAGGCGGTTCGATGATGTCTCCCGCCAGGAACCGGCCCTGGGTGTTGGTCCTTCTGCCGCTGCTGGCGGCGGGCTGTCTGCTGGGCTGCCCGTTCGTCGGCATGGAACGGATTCCCTTCGCGGTGGTGTTCGGGAGCGGCCCGGACCCGGGGAACCTGCGCACGATCTTCTGGCAGATCCGCGTTCCGCGCGTCTGCATCGGCTTCCTTGCCGGCGCCGGCCTGGCCGCCTGCGGCATGGCGTTCCAGGCCCTCTTCCGCAACGCACTGGCCACCCCCTTCACCCTGGGGGTGGCAGGGGGGGCTTCACTGGGGGCGGCGCTGTATGTGCGGCTGGGGGTCTCCTTCGCCCTGCTGACGGTCTCCGGAGCGTCCGTGTTCGCCTTTCTCGGGGCATTGGGATCGATCTGCCTGGTGTACGGCCTGACCCGGCTGCGGCGGGGCTTCTCCACCGCGACGATGCTCCTGGCGGGCATCGCCGTCAACCTGTTCTTTTCGAGCCTCATCCTGTTCCTCCAGTACCTGAGCGATTTCACCCAGTCCTTCCAGATCCTGCGCTGGCTGATGGGAGGCCTCGAAACGATGGGCTACGGCAGCGTGCTCAACCTGGCGCCCATGGTCGGCGTCGGGCTCGCGGTGCTCTTCGCACTGACCCACGAGCTGAACCTGCTGACGATCGGGGAAGACCTCGCCGTGAGCCGCGGGGTGGATGTCCCCGGGGTCAAGCGCACGCTCTTCCTGGCCACCTCGGTCTGCGTCGGCGGAGTGGTGGCCGTCTGCGGTCCCATCGGCTTCGTGGGCATGATGGTGCCCCATATCTGCCGCCTGCTCGTGGGGGGCAACCACCGTCGCCTGCTGCCGGCCTGCTGCCTGTTCGGGGGCGTATTCCTGACCCTCTGCGACACGGCGGCGCGCACCGTCATCGCGCCGGCCGAGGTCCCCGTCGGCGTCATCACTTCGGTCCTGGGCGGGCCGTTCTTTGTCTGGCTGCTCGTGGGCGCCCCCGCGGGCGGTCTCCGCATCGTCCGGGCAAGGCCATGAGGGCGGGGGAAGACGACCCGCCTCGACCCTCCGGTCCATGGACCGGCGTCCGCGGCCGGCACAGCGCAGCGGGACGCGCGACAGTTCGGAGACGGATACCACGATGGCAGACTCCGGTACGTGCGAATGGCGCAGCGGCCGCGTACAGGTCTACACCGGTGACGGCAAGGGCAAGACCACGGCCGCCCTCGGCCTGGCCCTCCGTGCCGCCGGGGCCGGCCTGAAGATCTTCATCGCGCAGTTTGCCAAGGGCATGCGTTCGAGTGAACTGCTGGCCCTGGAGCGGTTCGGCGACTGCATCGAGGCGCGGCAGTTCGGGCGCGGCCAGTTCGTCCGCGAGCCGCCGAGCCGTGAAGACATCGAGGCGGCGCGCCGGGGAATCGAGGAGGTGCGCCGGATCCTGGCGGCCGGGGAGCACCGGGTGGTGATCCTCGACGAGGCCAATGTCGCCACCCGCCTCGGGTTGTTTCCCGTGGCGGACCTGCTGGCTCTGATCGAGGCCAGGCCACCCCATGTCGAGCTGGTCATCACCGGCCGCGGCGCCGCTCCGGAAATCCTCGACCGCGCCGACCTCGTGACCGAGATGCGCGAGGTCAAACACTATTACAACCGCGGCGTCCCGGCCCGCCGCGGCATCGAGAACTGAAGCCGGGATCGCCGCGCAGGGGCGCAGAGGGGGCCGGGGAGGGGAAGGGTCTCGCGCAGAGGCGCAGGGGGCGCAGAGGGGGACGGGGAGGGGGAAGGGTTTCGCGCAGAGGCGCAGGGGGCGCAGGGGGGGAGGCATGGACATACTTCCCCTCTCATAAACGTGCGTCTCGGAAATGCTACACATCTCATTGCGCGCAAGGACCAAGGACCATGGTCCTCAGTTGCGCGTAGCGCTACGTTCTCAATGCCAGCATAATTGTCGCGCGCGCGAGAGAGAGGAGACTACGCATCGTCGGGGAGGAACCGGCATCCCCTTTCGGCCAGGACCCGCCGCAGGCGTCGGCCGTCGATGTCGGCCGGGTCACAGCCCTGGCCTACGGCCCATGCCGCCGCCAGTCCCGCGGCCTGACCGGTGGCCATCATGCTTCCCGTGACCCGGTACGAGGCATGGGCATAGTGGTCGCCGCTGATGCAGCGTCCGGCCAGGAGCAGGCCCCGGACATCGCGGGGGAGCAGGCAGCGGAAGGGGATTTCGTAGGGACGCATGCGAATGCCGTGGGCGGGATCTGGGGTCGTACCGGCGCCGGCGGCGCGGTGGATGTCGACCCCGAAACGGACCGCGCAGACCGCGTCCTCGAAGCGTCTTCCCGCGGCAAGGTCGTCCCGTGTCAGAGTGGCGCAGCCGATGATGCGACGGCTCTCGCGAAGGCCGATCGCGGGTGCCGTGGCGGTGATGCGGACATCGCGGAAGGGAGGCATGGTGCGGAGCAGACGGGTGAGCTCGTGGGCCTGGCGCCGGGTCGCCACCGTGGCCCCGGTGAGGTCGGCGGGATCCAGCGGGTTGAGGCGGTAGACGTGGGTGGCCTGGACCGCTCCTCCCGCGTCGCAGGGCAGGGTGATTACGTACGGGGCCGCGGAGTAGCGTGGGAACGGGAGTTCGAAGTCGCTGCCGGTGGCCTCGATGGCGGCGCGCAGCCAGTCGTAGAGTTCGCCGCTGTTGCGGTGTCGGAGGCCGTGGATGGGATCGATCTCGAACATGAGGGTCATGGGCTGCACGAAGCCGTCCACCGGGCTGCCGAAGCGGAATTCGCAGCCGGCCCTCGCCGCCAGATCGCCATCTCCGCTGGCGTCGATGACGACATCCGCCAGAATCGCTTCACGGCCGGCCTTGCTTTCGATGACCGCGCCCCGCACCCGGTCGCCGCAGCGGATGGCGTCGACGGCCAGGGTGTAATAGAGCAGTTCGACGCCGGCTTCGGCCAGCATCGTTTCCAGGGTCAGCTTCATGGCCTCGGGGTCGAAGCAGTAGTCCTTGACCCAGAGCTTCCAGGCGCCGGCCGATTCGAGCCGGGCAATGAGTTCCGCCACCAGAAATCCCTTCTCCCGCCACTCGAAGAAGGGATTGACCAGGCCGGCTGTCCACATCCCCCCCGCCATGGCCCAGCGTTCGAGCAGGATGACATCCGCCCCTTCCCGGGCGGCGGCCAGGGCGGCGCCGACGCCGGCGGGGCCCGCCCCGCAGACCAGGACCTGACAGCGATGGCGCAGGGGCAGTCGACGGGGTTCCTCGATCACGAAGCCGTCACCGAGGCGGAATCCATGGGGCGGGTGCCGAACGGTGCGCTCCTTCGACCCTTCGCCACCCACGTCCCTATCCCCGCTTCCGTGGTTCTCGCTCATGGCAGACCCTCATGCATCCCGATCGCGTCTTGGTGATGCCGACCCTACGCCAGGGGCAGCCAGACGCGCATGGGATGGTTGCCGCGGTTGAGCCAGGCGTAGTAGGGGACGAGGCGCAATGACAGGGACTCGCAAGGCCCCTCCGGCAGTTCGGCGTAGAGGCGGTCCGTCCAGTCCGGCCCCGGGCGCCGGCAGGCCGTCGTCTCGAGCACGGTCACGCCGCCGAGGAGGGCGGGATCATGCCGCGCGCTCCACTCGGCGTCGCGCGGGAGGAATACCTCGTGGATGGGTACCGCCGCCGGAAGGTCGACGGCTTCCAGGCAATACACCAGGGGACCGCGCATGACGGCCGCCTGGTTGCGCGTTTCCTCGACGTTCGGGTGGGAAACCAGCAGGCGAACGCGGAGCGGCAGTTCGAGGGTCACGGTGTCGCCCGGCCGCCAGGCACGTCGGAGAATCGCGTACTGCCCCGGAACGGGCGCGGCCCGGGGGACTTCGTTGCATGCCAGAGCGGCACCCGCGCACCAGGCGGGCACGCGCAGGTGCAGGGCGCACTCCGTCTCGGGCGCCTCGTCCACCCGGATCCGCACCGTGCCCTCCCAGGGATAGTCCGTCTCCACGGTGAGGGCAAGGCGCCCCGCGTCGGGAAGGTCCAGCCCGACCCGGCCGGCGCCGTAGAGATGCAGCCAGAGCCCCGTCGGATCCCAGCCGAAAGCCCACTCCTGCAGACTGGCCAGGGTGCGCGCGACCTGGGGAGGACAGCAGTAACAGGTGTGGATGCGCCAGCGCTCCGGCGTGTCGTGATTCAGGAGGGGCGCCTCGGGGCCGAGACGGGCCAGGGGATTGCAGTAGCAGAAACGCCGTCCGTCCAGATCCATGGGCGACAGGGCGCTGTTGTAGAGCACGCGCTCCATCTCGTCGGCGAACTCCGCGCGCCCGGTGAGGGCAAGGAGGCGCCGGGCCCACATGGCATTGCCGATGTTGGCGCAGGTCTCGTTGTAGGCCGTGGCGCTGGGCAGCTCGTACTCGCGTCCGAAGGCCTCGTGCACCATGTCGAAGCGGGAAGAAACACCGTGATGGTACGCGCCGATGGCGCCGGTGAGGTAGAGCTTGCGGCGGGTGACATTGCGCCAGAGCCGTTCGAGAGCCTGGATGAGTTCCGGCTCGCCGGTCTCCGCGGCAACATCCGTTGCGCCGCAGTAGAGGTACGCCGCGGTCACGGCATGCCCCACCGCCTCGGTCTCCTGGCGCAGGGGAACGCGATCCTGGTTCTGGTCGCCCGGGTTCGGATCGTCGGCCCAGACCCGTCCCCACTGGCCCGAAGCCCAGGGCCTCGAACCGCGCATGTCCACGAAGATGCCCGCCAACTCCAGATAACGACCCTCCCCCGTGGCCCGGTACAGGTCCACCAAACCCATGATGTTCGAGGGATTCCAGCCGAAGTGCGCCAACTCCGCCGGGCGCGGCCCAAATACCCCGTAGAGATAATCCGCCAGCCGGACCGCCACCCGCAGGAAGGTCTGCTTGCCGGTCGCCGCGTGGTGCACACACGCCGCCGTCATCAGGTGGCCGTGATTGTAGAGTTCGTGGTTGGCGCGCTGGGTCCAGCGCTCCTTCCGCGGATTGAGCTGAATCTGCGTGTTGATGTAGCCGTCGTCGGCCTGCGTGCGCGCAATCAGGCCAATCCACTCGTCCATTTCCGCGTCCAGAGCGTCCTCGCGCGTCAGAGCATAGACGTGCGCCAGCGCCTCGAGCCACTTGTAGCAGTCCCCATCGCTCCAGTTCACCCCCACATGCCCGCCGGAGTCAAGCCCGGCACCGACCCGGAAGTTGCTCAGCCGAGCCGCGTTCCCCGGGTCCAGCAAGGCCTCGCGCATCCCCGGCAGGACCGAACTCCGGCACAGATCAAAACGCTCCCGCCAAAAACCCGACTCCCAACGCGCCGCCCCCATGGGAAGAGGATGCACCCGCAGGTGCGGACTGCGATGAACCCACCCCCGACCCGACACCGTGCCCATGCCCACACCCCCGTGAACCACAAAACCCATGCCGCCGACACGACCGATATCCACATCCCGTCCGAGCGTGATGCGTCACGTGATGTATCAGACGGGAGACGATAGTCCCCCGGGCGAGGCCTGTCAAGGGGAGGAGCTGGTGGCGCGTAACCTCCGGGCCGTGCGCGGGGGGGACCGGCAGCGCGGTCATCTCGAAGGAGACTCCGGCGGCAGCGCAGGGAGGCA